>DASQDS010000309.1:0-3547 GCA_035634075.1 Pilimelia sp.
GCCACCGGCACGGTGAGCAGCGGATACCCGGCGAGGGACCCGTCGCCGGCCACCGACGGCGTCGGCACCGGCGTCACGCCGGCGCGGCTGGCGCCCGAGACGATCAACAGGCCGCCCAGGACGGGCAGGGCCGCGGCCGCCAGGAACGGCCGGCCGGGCACCGCGTAGGCGGCCGGGACGGCCAGCCCGGCGAGCCCCAGCAGCGACAGAGTCGCCCCGGCCCCGCAGCGCAGGGCCGCCGGCCGGTGCTGCGCCGCCCGGACGGCGGCCACCGCGACGACCGACACGGCCACCGCGGTGGCGCTCGCCACGGCGAGGGCGGTCAGCGGGACCGGCCCGGAGGGCCGCACCAACCACGCCACGAAGCACAGGGTCACGCCGATGCTCAGCCCGTCGAGCCCCCGCCGCAGGCGGCCGGCGACCGTGGTCGCGGCGCCCGGCAGGAGCAGCAGGCCCAGGACGTGCGCCGTCGCGGTCAGCGCGACCCCGGTCGCGAACACGGGGCCGCGGACCCCGGCGGGCACGACGGCCGCGGCGACCGTGGTGGCGCCGCCGGCGATGACCCCCATGCCCAGGAAGCCGGCGCCCCGACACGGCCCGAACGTGCGGGTCGCGGCGTGCAGGGCCAGCGCGAGCCGCATCAGCCGGGCGGACAGCAGCGCCGCCACCGGGGCGGTCGCCAGCGCGGCGGCGCCCACGGGAGGCGCCGCGCCAGCGAGCCCCGCGAGCAGGGCGACGGCCGAGACGGACAGGACGGCAGCGGTCGCGCCGGTCGCGAGCCGGGGGGAACCGGCCCGGTGCGCGGCGCGCGCGGGGAACACCACGGTGGGGTCCTTCGCGGCAGGGGTCGGGGGGCGGTACAGGCGCGGCGCCGGCCATCGACACCTCACCCATCAACCCCCAACGAGCCGGCGGCGACCGGGTTACGGGCAGCGCGGCATCAATCCGCCGGCGGGCGCACAGCCAGGTGCACCGGCAGGTGCACGGGCGGGTGCACCGGCGGGCAGGGGCGCGGGCGGCGCGGGCTGGTGAGCCGGATGAAAGGATGGGTCGGTGAGCACCGCACCCGCCGCCGCCCGGTTCCGGCCGCACGGCGCCATCACGGTGGCGGCCCTGGTCGCCGCCATCGGCACGATCCCGTTGGCGAGCGCGGCGTGGTTTCTGACGCCCGTGGTGGCGGTGCCGCTGCTGATCGCCGCGTGGTCCTGGCGGTCGGGCACCGACGCCGACGCCGCCGGGCTCCGGCTGCGCGCCGTCCTGGGGCAACGCCGGGTGCCGTGGTCGGCGGTCGCCGAGCTGGCGGCCGACGCGCGGGGGCGGGCGATCGTCCGGCTGCGCGACGGGCGGGTGCTGACCCTGCCGGCCGTCCGGGCGGCGGACCTGCCGCGGCTCATCGCCGCCAGCGGCACCGGGCTGGCCGACGGCACCGAGCCGGCAGGCGGCACCGAGCTGGCCGACGGCACCGAGCCGGCAGGCGGCACCAAGCCGACCGACCAGGCCGAGCCGACAGACGAGACCGAGCCCGCCGGCGGGACCGGGCCGGCGGCTCAGTAGCCGTCGACCACCTCGTTCGCCAGCGGCTCGCCCGCGGCGTAGCGGCGCAGCTGCTCGCCGACCAGGCGGTACGCGCGGGGCAGCAGGCCGCGCACCGAGCCGCCGACGTGTGGGGTGAGCAGCACGTTGGGCATCTCCCACAGCGGGTGCTCGCCGGGCAGCGGCTCGGGGTCGGTGACGTCCAGGGCCGCGCCGAGCCGGCCCGTGGCCAGCTCCTTCGTCAGCGCCGCCGTGTCCACCACCGGGCCCCGGGCGGCGTTGACCAGCAGCGCGCCGTCGGGCATCGCGGCGAGAAACGCGGCGTCCACCAGCCCGCGCGTCTGCCCGGTCAGCGGCACGATCAGCACCACCACGTCCGCGCCGGGCAGCAGCGCCGGCAGCTCCGCCACCCCGTGGACGCCCCCGGCCGGCCGCGCTGTCCGGGCCGCCCACGCCAGCTCCACCTCGAACGGCGCGAGGCGGGCCCCGATCGCGGCGCCGATCGAGCCGGCTCCCACCACCAGGACCCGCTTGCCGGCCAGCTCGTCGGTGGGCGTGTAGCCGGCGTACGACCACTCGCGGCGCGCCTGCGCCCGGGCGAACGCGGGGAACCCACGCAGGTACGCCAGGATCGCGGTGACCACCCACTCGGCGGTCGGCGAGTCGTGCACGCCCCGGGCGTCGTGCAGCGTGACGCCGTCGCCCACCTTGCCCACCCACGCGTCGGCGCCCGCCGACAGCAGCTGCACCACCCGTAGGTCGGGCAGCGTGCCGAGGGCGGCGGACGCGTCGCCGCCGGAGAGGAACGGCGGCACCCAGAACTGCACGCCGGCCGGGTCCGACGGCGGCGCGGCCACGTCGGCGAACACCTCCACCTCGACGCCGTCGGGCGGCTCGCCGAGCAGCGCCCGGCCCTCCTGGTGCGGAATCCACGCCTTCACCGGCACGACCCTAGCGGCGATCCGGCCCCCGCGCCGGGTCGCGCCGCGCGGCAATTGGCCACGCCGGGTCCGTGGCCGTAGCCACGGACCCGGCGGACGATCACCAGTTTTGGATCCACCGTTCCGCGAACCCGACCACCCGTGGCTGATCCGCGTTCAGCGGCACGGTCGCCAGCACGTCCCCGCCGGCGGTGGCCACCGCGATCCGCACCGCGCCCGGCGGAACGTCCCGCAGCGGCACCACGACGGATCCGCCCGACAGGTTTCGGCGGGCGAGGACGTCCTCCTTCCGGTCGAGGAAGGAGACCTGCGCCGCCGCGGGCGCCAGAACGAGGACCCGGTCTGCCGGCCCCGGCGCGGTCGCCAGCGGCACCGCCGTGAGTCCGGGCACACCCAGCGCGGTCCAGGTGTTGTCCTGGCCGAGGCCGGACGTCCCGGCCTCGGCCCACGCCCGCGTACCGGCCTGGGCGAGCACCGCGCAGCCGCCGTCCGCGTGGCAGGCGGAGACCACGGCGACCGGTGGGTCACCGGGGCCGCTACCGGGCAGCGTGCCGGCCCCCGGGGTCGCGACCGGCGCCGGGGCCAGGGCCGTCTCGGTCATCGCCGCCCGCAGCCGCTGGGCCGCCTCGGCGGCGACCGCCGGCCCGGTGCCGGGCGGCGGCGTGGGCGTCGCCGGCACCCCCCAGCGCACCGTGCCGACATTCGGCGTGTCCTCGTACCGCACCACGCCGTCGCACGTCATCCGCCACCGCGCAGCGGCAGTCCCGGACCCGTGAACGTAGTAGCCGTCCATCGGCTGCGCGGACCACGATCTACGGACGGTGCCGTCCGGCCCCAGGCGGCCGCCCGTGGCGGACCAGACCCGGCAGCCGGCCGGCGCCAGGCTGAACCCATCCACCCACTGCCCGCCCGCCCGCCGGCCGACCATCTCCCGCCCGACGTGCGGCGTCAGCTCCTCCGCCACGTCCGGCGTCGCGGTGGACCGCAACAGCTCCGCCACCGGGGCGTTCGGCCCGGTGATGGCCGTCCGGAGCACGCCCTGGGTGGGGGAGGTGAACGCCACCACCACCCTC
>DASQDS010000310.1:0-2334 GCA_035634075.1 Pilimelia sp.
CGGCGCCGCGCCGACCGGCCGGCCGGCGCGGCGCCGCCCCAGCCGCGCGACGTCACCCACCTGGTGCCGCTGGCCGAGATCCTCGGCGAGATCCACGGCGTCGGCGCCCGCAGCAAGACCGTCACCGGCGAGCTGCACGCCCTGGTCGCCACCCTCGGCCCGGAGCTGGAAATCCTCACCGCCGCGCCGGTCGCGGACGTGGCGGCGGCCGGCGGCGAGCTGCTCGGCGAGGCGGTCGCCCGGCTGCGCCGCGGCGAGGTGCGGCGGGTGCCGGGGTACGACGGGGAGTACGGCGTGATCACCCTGTTCGAGCCGGGGGAGCTCCGGAACGGGCGGCAGGGGGCACAGGCGGAGGCGCTGTTCGACGTACCCCTGCCCCGGCAGCGGGCGGCGCCCAAGGGTGAACCGGCCGCGAAGGCCGAGCCCCGGCGGCGGCCCGCCGCCCCCCGCCGGCCCAAAGCCGAACCGCCGCCCCCCATCGCCCCGCCGCCGACGGCGTCGCCGCACGAGCCGTTCGAGCCGATGCTGGCCGGGATGGAGGAGGTCGGCACCGGGCTGCTCGACCGGCTGGACGCGATGCAGCGGGTCGCGGCGTCCGCGCCGGGCGGGCCGTTGCTCATCGTGGCCGGCCCGGGCACCGGCAAGACCCGCACGCTCACCCACCGCATCGCCTACCTGTGCGCCGAGCTGGGCGTCTATCCGGAGCAGTGCCTCGCGATCACCTTCACCCGCCGGGCGGCGGAAGAGCTGCGGGCCCGCCTGGACGCGCTGCTCGGCCCGGTGGCCGAGGACGTCACGGTGGCGACGTTCCACTCGCTGGGGCTGGCGGTGCTGCGCGAGAACGCCGCGGCGGCCGGCCTGCCGACCGGTTTCCGCATCGCCGACGACGCCGAGCGGGCGGCGGCCCGGGCGGACGCCGGCGACGACGACGCCGCGTACCGCAAGATGCTGCGCGCCCAGGACCTGGTCGACCTCGACGAGCTGGTCACCCTGCCGCTGGCCCTGCTGCGGGCGGACGCGGGCCTGGTCCGGCGGTACCGGGAGCGCTGGCGCTGGATCTTCGTGGACGAGTACCAGGACGTCGACGCCGACCAGTACGAGCTCCTCCGCCTGCTGGCGCCGGTCGACGGCAACCTGTGCGCGATCGGCGACCCCGACCAGGCGATCTACTCGTTCCGGGGAGCGGACGTCGAGTACTTCCTGCGCTTCTCGCAGGACTTCGCCGACGCCCGCCTGGTCCGGCTCACCCGCAACTACCGCTCGTCCGCGCCGATCCTCGCCGCCGCCGTGCAGGCGATCGCGCCGTCCTCACTGGTGCGCGGCCGGCGGCTGGACCCGGCCCGGCTGGACCCGGAGGCGCCGCTCGTCGGCCGGTACGCGGCCCCGACGGTCGCCGACGAGGCCGACTTCATCGTCCGGACGATCGACGAGCTGGTCGGCGGGGTGTCGCACCGCTCGCTCGACTCGGGGCGGGTGGACGGCCGGTCGACGCCGGCCGGCGCGCTGTCCTTCGGGGACCTCGCGGTGCTCTACCGCACCGACGCGCAGGCGGCCCCGGTCGTGGACGCGCTGAGCCGGGCCGGCATCCCGGTGCAGAAGCGGTCGCACGACCGGCTGCGGGACCGCCCGGGCGTCGGCGCGCTCGCGCGCGAGCTGCGCCACGCCGCCGGGCTGGGCGGTTCGCTGGCCGCCCGGGTACGGCTGACCGGGCAACTGCTGGCCGAGCGGTACGCGATGCCGACGCTGGACGTGGCCGGCTCGGTCGGCCCCGACGAGGTGTGGGCGGCGGTCGACCTGCTCACCCCGCTTGCGCTGCGGTGCGGTGACGACCTGCCGCGCTTCCTCACGGAGATCGGCACCGGGGCCGAGGTCGACGCTCTGGACCCGCGGGCCCAGGCGGTCACCCTGCTCACCCTGCACGCGGCGAAGGGCCTCGAGTTTCCGGTCGTCTTCCTGGTCGGCTGCGAGGACGGGCTGCTGCCGCTGCGGTTCCCCGGCGCCGGGCCGTCCGCCGACCAGGTCGCCGAGGAGCGCCGGCTGTTCTTCGTCGGCCTCACCCGCGCCCAGGACCGGCTGTACGTCACCTCCGCCGCACGGCGCTTCCGCCACGGCGCGGAACGGGAGTGCCGGCCCAGCCCGTTCCTGGACGTGATCGACGGCGGCCTCTTCGACCGGCTGGGCGACGCCGGCCCGCGCCGGCCCCGGGACCGACAGCTCCGGCTGCTCTGACGCCGGCCGCGCCGCCCCGGCCGGTCAGCGCGTGGTGCTCCCGTGCCAGGCCACGGCCAGCAGCGCGCCGGCCAGCAACGCCGGGCCGAGTGGCAGCGCCGTGCG
>DASQDS010000311.1:0-5521 GCA_035634075.1 Pilimelia sp.
CGCTCGCGCGGGGCCCGCTCCCCCGGCGGAACCGGGACGACACGGGCGACGGTGCGGGCTCCTGGACCGGCGGAGGGCCGGGCGGGCCGCTCGGTCTCCCGGTCTGGTCGCTCGGGACGGCGGGCGCGGCGCGGGTGCACCGGCTCGACCACCTGCCCGGGCACCGGCAGCAGCCAGCGGGACAGCCGGCCGCGCTCCTGACGGCGCAGGTGCTCGACGGCCTCGGGCTCGGACCGGGCGAAGCGGATGAGCAGCCCCACGATGAACAGGGTGAGCACCAGCGAGGTGCCACCGGCGGAGACCAGCGGCAGCGTGAGGCCGGTGACCGGCAGCAGGCCCACCACGTAGCCCATGTTCAGCGCCGCCTGGCCGACCAGCCACACGGTGATCGCCACGCAGGCCAGCTGCACGAAGCGGTCGGCCGAGCGGCGGGCGATCCGGAAACCGGCGTGGGCGAGCACGCCGTAGAGGGCGACCACGACCAGGCAGCCCAGGAACCCGAGCTCCTCGCCGATGATCGCGAAGATGTAGTCCGACTCGGCCTCGGGCAGCAGGTTCCACTTCATCGCGCTGTTGCCCAGCCCCACGCCCCACAGCCCGCCGGTCGCCAGCGCGTAGAACCCGCGGATGGCCTGGAAGCCGGTGTTCGACGGGTCGGCGAAGGGGTCGAGGAACGCGGTGACCCGCTCCATGCGGTACGGGGCGACGACGACCATGAGCGCCGCTGCCGCGGCGCCGAGGGCCACGAACACGACCCACCAGCGCTGGGGCAGGCCGCCGGCCCACAGCAGGCCGACCAGCACCAGCCCGAGGCTGACGATCCCGCCGAAGTCCGGCTCGCGGTACAGCAGCAGCGCCAGGACGCCGAAGACCGGCAGCAGCGGCACCAGCAGTGTCTTCACGGTCAGGAACCGGTCCCGCACCGCCAGGACGTGCGCGCCCCACAGCGCGAACACCAACTTGGCCAGCTCCGAGGGCTGGAAGGTGGTGAACCCGAGGTCGATCCAGGCCCGCGAGCCGTTGAGCTCCATGCCGATGCCCGGGACGAGCACCGCGACCAGCAGCACCGCGGCGACGACCAGGCCGATCGGCGCCCAGCGGCGGACCACGCCGACCGGCAGCCGCACCGCCACCAGCAGCGCCACCAGGCCGATGACGGCGAAGACGAGCTGGTCCACGCCCGGCCGCCAGGCGGGCTGGTCGTTGAGCGCGGCGTCGATCGCCGAGGCGGAGAAGACCATGACCAGGCCGATGGCCAGGAGCATCCCGGCCGCGCCGACGACGAGCTGGAAGCTGGTCATCGGGCCGTCGAGCCAGGCCGGGAGCGCGAACCGGCGGACCGGCGTCCGGCGGCCGGTCGGCACGCTCCGGCGCCGGCCGGGCGCGGTCGGGACGCCGGAGGACTCCATCCGGACATCGTCGCCGCTGGGGCCGGTTCCCCGGCGCACCGTGCGGGCGTGTCGCAGCGGTGAGGTGCTGGAACGGCCACCCTTCAGGGGCCCGCGCCGAGCTTGCGAGGCGTGGGGGGAAGGGTGGTCCTTCGTCACAGGCCCGTGAAGGCGAGCCAGTCGGCGTAGAACAGGCCGAGCCCGAAGGCGACCGACATCCCGGTCACCAGCCAGAAGCGGACGATCACCGTGTTCTCGGTCCAGCCGGCCAGCTCGAAGTGGTGGTGCAGCGGGGCCATCCGGAACACCCGGCGGCGGGTGGCCCGGAAGAAGGCCACCTGGATGACCACCGACAGCGTGACCGCGACGAACAGCCCGCCGAGCACGACCAGCAGCAGCTCGGTGCGGGTGACGACGGCGAGGCCGGCCAGCAGCCCGCCCAGGGCCAGCGAGCCGGTGTCGCCCATGAAGATCCGCGCCGGGCTGGTGTTCCACCACAGGAAGCCCAGGCAGGCGCCCAGGCCGGCGGCGGCGACCAGGGTGATGTCCAGCGGGTCGCGCACCTGGTAGCAGCCGACGATCGCCTCGCTGGTGCAGTCGTGGGTGAACTGCCAGAACGAGATGATCGTGTACGCGCCGCAGACCATCGCCGAGCAGCCGGCGGCCAGCCCGTCCAGCCCGTCGGTCAGGTTCACCGCGTTGGAGAACCCGGCGATGAACAGGTAGGCCAGGACCACGAAGCCCACCGTCCCGAGGTGCAGCGGGCCGATGTCGCGGACGTAGGAGACGAACGTCGAGGCCGGGGTGAGGCCGGCCTCGTCGGGGAACCGGGTGGCGAGGACGGCGAAGGCCACCCCGATGACCAGCTGGCCGACCAGCTTGGAGGTCTTGTTCAGCCCGAGGCTGCGCCGGAAGCGGATCTTGAGGTAGTCGTCGAGGAAGCCGACGGTGCCCAGGCCCACCATGAGGAACAGCACCAGCAGCCCGCTGGCGGAGGGCCCCCGGTTGGGCTGGTCGAGCAGGAAGAGGTGCGCGATCAGGTAGCCGCCGACCGTGGCCCCGACGATGACGGTGCCGCCCATGGTGGGCGTGCCCTTCTTCGACAGGTGGCTCTCCGGCCCGTCGTCCCGGATCTCCTGGCCGAAGCCCTTGCGGCGGAACAGGTGGACGGCGACCGGCGTGGCCAGGATCGAGATGATCAGCCCGAACGCCGCCGCGACGAGGATCGACCTCACGTGCCTGCCCCGGGGCTGAGCAGGTCGGCCGCGAGGACCTCGAGCCCGTAGGACCGGCTGGCCTTCACCAGCACGACGTCACCGGGCACCAGCACCTCCGTCAGCAGATCCCGGGCGGCCGCCCGGTCGGGCACGCGGACCGCGCCCTCGTGCTCGCGAGCACCCGCGGCGAGCGCCCCGTCCGCTATCCCTACCGCATCGGCTCCGACGGCCACGACCAGGTCCACCCCGGCGGCCACCGCGTCCCGGCCCAGGCGCTCGTGCTCCTCCGCTGCGCCGGGACCCAGCTCGGCCATCCCGCCGAGGACGGCGACCCGCCGCCGCGCGGGCAGCCCGGCCAGGGCGGCCAGCGCGGCGCGCATCGACTCGGGGTTGGCGTTGTAGGCGTCATTGACCACGGTGACGCCGTCGTCCCGGCGGGTCACCTCCATCCGCCAGCGGCTGCGCGGCACCGCGGCCGACAGCGCGGCGGCGACGGCGTCGGGCGCCATGCCGGCGGCCAGCGCCGCCCCGGCGGCCGAGAGCGCGTTGGCGACCTGGTGCTCCCCCACGACCTGCAGCCGCACCGCGGCGCGCGCACCGCCGGTGACCAGCGTGAAGCCGGCGCGCCCGGTCCCGTCCAGGACGACGTCCTCGGCCCGCACGTCGGCGTCGGCCACCCGGCCGGTGGTGACGACCCGGGCCCGCGTGCGCGGCGCCATCCCGATCACGCGGGGGTCGTCGGCGTTGAGGACGGCGGTGCCGCCCTCGGGCAGCGCCTCCACCAGCTCACCCTTGGCGGCGGCGATCCCGTCGGCCGAGCCGAACTCGCCCAGGTGCGCCGAGCCGACGTTGAGGACGACGCCGACGTCGGGCCGGGCCACCCGGCACAGCCGGGCGATGTGCCCGCGCCCGCGGGAGCCCATCTCCAGCACGAGGAAGCGGGTGCCGGCGTCGGCGTCCAGCACGGTCAGCGGCAGGCCGATCTCGTTGTTGTACGAGCCGGGTGGGCTGACCGTGGCGCCCGCGGTGGCCAGCACCTGGCCGAGCAGGTCCTTGGTGCTGGTCTTGCCCGACGAGCCGGTGATGCCGACCGTGACCAGCCCACCCGCCCCGGACCCGTCCGCGGCCAGCCGGCTGTGCACGGCCGCGGCCAGCCGGCCCAGCGCCTCGACCGGCTCGTCGACGACCACGCAGGGCAGCGCGTCGTCCGGCCGGGTGGTCAGCGCGGCGACCGCGCCGGCGGCCGCGGCGACGGCGAGGAAGTCGTGGCCGTCGACCCGCTCACCGGGCACGGCGACGAACAGGTCGCCGGGGGCCACGGTGCGGGAGTCGACGGTGACCTTCCCGGTGACGGTGCCGACGGCGCCGGGGGTGAGGTCGCCACCCACCGCCTCGGCCACCTCGGACAGGCTCAACGGGATCACGGGGTCTCCTCGCCGGCGCTCGTCGTCCCCGTGCTCGGAGGTGCGGTGTCCTCGCACGACCTCGCGAGCTCGGTCGTGTCAGGGGCTCCACCCCGGCCGGCGGCGCCCAGGGCCTCGCGCAGCACGGCGCGGTCGTCGAACGGGTGCAGGGTGCCGGCTACGTCCTGACCGGTCTCATGGCCCTTGCCGGCCACGAGGACGGCGTCACCGGGCCGGGCGGCCGCGACGGCGGCGGCGATCGCGGCGCGGCGGTCGCCGATCTCCAGCACGTCGCCGCGCCGTTCGGCGGGGACGCCGGCGAGCATCGCCGCGCGGATGGCGGCGGGGTCCTCCGAGCGGGGGTTGTCGTCGGTGACGACGAGCAGGTCGCTGCCCCGTGCCGCGGCCTCCCCCATCGCCGCCCGCTTGCCGGGGTCGCGGTCGCCGCCGCAGCCGAGCACGGTGAGCACCCGGCCCGGGGTGGCGGCGCGCAGCGCGGCCAGTGCCGTGGCGACGGCGTCGGGGGTGTGCGCGTAGTCGACGACGGCGACGAAGGGCTGGCCGGCGTCCACCGGCTCCATCCGGCCGGGCACCACCGTCTCGGCCAGCCCGGCCAGCGCGGTCTCCACCGGCACGCCGACGGCGTCGAGCAGCGCCACGGCGAGGACGGCGTTGGCGACGTTGAAGCCCCCGGGCAGGCGCACCCGCGCCGGCCACGTGCGCCCGTCGGGGCCGGTGAGGGTGAACGCCGTCCCCCCGCCGGGGGCCGGCGCGAGGTCGGTGGCCCGCCAGTCGGCGTCTGGGTGGGCGGGATGGGCCATCGTGGAGACGGTGACCGCGCGGCGCCCGCCGAGCATGCCGGTGAGCCGCTGTCCGTACGGGTCGTCGACGTCGACCACCTCGACGGCGGCGCGGCCGTCGAACAGCCGGGCCTTGGCGAGGAAGTAGTCCTCGAGGTCGGTGTGGAAGTCCAGGTGGTCGCGGCCGAGGTTGGTGAAGCCGGCAGCGGCGAACGGGATGCCCCCGACCCGGCCCAGCACCAGCGCGTGGCTGGAGACCTCCATGACGACGGTCTGCACCCCGGAGTCGGCCATCCGGGCCAGCAGCGCGTGCAGCGCGGGCGCCTCGGGCGTCGTCCGGACGCTGGGCAGGGCGGTGACCGTGGGTGTCCCGTCGGCGGCGCGGCCGCGGGTGCGGGTCTCCACGGTGCCGACCAGGCCGGTCGCCCGGCCGGCGGCGGCCAGGCCCGCCTCGACCAGGTAGCTGGTCGTCGTCTTGCCGTTGGTGCCGGTGATGCCGATGACCTGCACGCGCCGGGCCGGCTCGCCGTACACGCGCGCGGCGACCGCGCCGAGCAGGCCGCGCGGGTCGTCGACGACGCAGACCGGCAGGCCGGTGTCCCGGGCGGTGTCCCGGCCCGTGGGGTCGGTGAGGACGGCGACGGCGCCCCGCTCCGCCGCGTCGGCGGCGAACCGCGCACCGTGGGTCCGCGCCCCGGGCAGCGCCGCGTAGA
>DASQDS010000312.1:0-5407 GCA_035634075.1 Pilimelia sp.
GGCTCGCCGACCTCGCCGACCTCGCCGACCTCGCCGACCTGGCCGTCGGCGGCCAGCGCGGCCAGCTCGCCGGGGTGGTCCTCGACGGCGTCGTGCAGCAGCGCGGCGACGATGACGTCCGGGTCGGTCACGCCGTAATAGCGGATGATCCGGATGGCGACGCGGAGCAGGTGGTTCAGGTAGGGCTCGCGGACCCGCCGGTCCTCGCGGTGCAGCCGGGCGGCGAGGTCGAGTGCCGTGAGCATGCGCGCGCGGTCGGCCTCGGGGAGAGCCGCAACCTCCTGGACGAAGCGGTCCCGCAGGCCGGCCTCACCGTAGATCTCCGTGATCGCGTGCAGCGGCATGGTCATGAGGTGGGCGGCCGGCATGCCGACAGGTATACCGGATCACCGCCAGCCCGCGCCGGCCGGCAGGGCACGGGGCGGCGCGGCCGCCCGGTGCCGGCCGTCGGTCTCCCCGCCGAACTCCTCCTCGGTCATGGCCTGCAACGCCGTGAAGGCCAGCCCGATGACGCCCGCCGCGGCGAGCAGTGTGATCGGCACGACCAGGAGGAAGGGGCTGATGCCGGCCACCGGGATGGGGTCGGCCGAGAGCTGCACGCGCAGCGCGGCCATCCCGGCGTAGTGCGTGGCGCACATGGCCAGCGCCAGGGTCGCGGCGGCGACCACGATGGCCCGCCACCGCTGGACCGTGCCGGCGAACCACAACGCCAGCCCGGCTGTCGTCAGCGCCCCGAGCGCCGAGGCGCCGACCAGGCGGGGTTCGTAGCCGACCCAGCCGGCGACCCGCAGGGCCCCGACGCCGGCGTGGTGCATGGCGAAGAAGCCGAGCGCGGTGATGACCGTACCGCCGGCGAGCCGGGCCGGGGTGTGCGGGGCGCGGCCGACCAGCAACAGGCCGGCCGTCGCGGCGCCGACCGCGAGGACCAGGCTGGCCGCCGTGAGCAGTGGGTCGTACCGCAGGGGGCTGGCCGGGACCTCGAAGCCCAGCAGGGCGAGGAAGTGCATCAGCCACAGCCCGGCGCCGCCGATCGCGAAGGCGGCAATGACCAGCCAGCGGGCCTGTCGGCGGCCGCCATTGGCGGCGCGGCCCCGGGCCGCGCTGGACAACCCGATCAGCGAGCCCAGGAAGGCCAGCAGGAACGCCGCGACGGGGTTGAACAGCCCGTTGGTGAAGTGGTGGACCTCGGCCATGCCTCATTCAGGCATGCCGCCACGACGGCTTGTCGGACCCCGTGTCCGTGCCGAGGCGCCGGAGCCGGCGGGCCGGGCCCGCAGTCGGGGAGGACGAGGGCCAGGGAACGCCGACCCCGACGGGAACGCGCAGGGCGGCCGGCGCACAGCGCCGGCCGCCCTGACAGCGTGAGTCGGGGGTGCCTCACCTGTGCGGAGCTAATTGAAGATGCTCACTCCGCCGGGGCCCACCAGGAGGCCCACGATGATCAGGACGACGCCCCACAGGATCTGCCGGCGGAACAGCGCGAGGATGCCGGCGACGACGAGTACCACTGCGAGAATCCATAGAATCAGGTCCATGGCCAGCTAATACCCGATCAGTTTCGGCCAGAAACCCGAATCCCGCTCGGTGGACGGGCAACTGTGCTACGCAAATCGGACGTCTACGCGTTTGCGGGACCGAGGTGGTAAACGTTGTACGCCTGCTTGATCACGGGGTGCGCGACGTTGCGGACCCGGACCCCGCCGGGCGTCGTTCCCCGCTCCGTGCCGGCGTGCGCGTGCCCGTGCACCGCCAGCGCGGTGGGTGCGGAGTCGATTGCCTGGCCGAGCAGGTACGAGCCGAGGAAGGGATAGATCTCCGGCGGCTCGCCGGCGAGCGTGTCCGGCACCGGCGCGTAGTGGGTCAACGCCACCCGCACATCGCAGTCCAGCTCCTGCAGGGCCTGGCCGAGCCGGTCGGCCAGGTCGGTGGTGGTGCGGATGAACGCCTTCATCTCCGGCTCGCCGAAGGCGCTGGCGCACCTGCCGGCGAAGCCGCCGCCGAAGCCCTTGACCCCGGCGACCCCCAGCCGGGTGGCGCCGCAGGACACCACCGTGCTGTCGCCCTCCAGCACCGTTATGCCGCCGTCGGCCAGCACCTTGACCACCTGCGGCACCTCGTCGCTGTGGTAGTCGTGGTTGCCCAGCACGGCGATGACCGGGACGTCGAGGTTGCCGAACTCCTCGGCCACACACCGGGCTTCCGCCTCGGTGCCGTGCCGGGTGAGATCCCCGGCCAGCAACAGCACGTCGGCCTGCTCGCGCAGGCGCTCCAGGGCGGGCCGGTAGCGGCCCAGGACGTCGGCGTCCATGTGCACGTCGCCCACCGCGGCGATGCGAATCACGGCAGCTCCTCCACCTCGGTCGGCGCGCTGGCGCGGGTGATGCCGATGTCGACCCGCAGGTCGATGTCGGGGAAGCGCTCGGTGACCCGGCGCACGATCTCCTCGCAGCGCTGCTTGCTCTCCACCTCGCCGCACAGGATCAGCGTGTGTTCCCGGCGGGCGACGGTGATGCCCTGCTCACCCAGGTCCGCGTCCTCGGTCAGGAGGCGTTGCACCTCGGCCTCGACGTACTCGTCGAGCGGTCGGGTCGACTGGTTCATGGGTCCCCCTCAATGTGCCGCGCCGATGCCCGCGCTCAGGCGTCAGGCCGCGGCTCCGTTGTTCACGGCGGCCGGCGCGAGCGTCGCCGTGGTGGTCGGGCCGACGGGCGGGCCGGGCGGCGTCACCACCGGGCCGCCGCCGTCGGGCGTGCCGCCCGCGGGCGCGGCGTCGTCCTCGTGCCGGGTGGCACCCTCCTCGCTCGGGGCGTCCGCTGGCAGCGGCACCACACCGAGCCGGTCGAGCAGAATCAGGAAGGCTTCCGCGTACGGCGAGTGCACCGTCTCCTCGCGGACCCGCCGCCAGTCGATCTGCTCCCGCAGGGAGCGCGCCAACGGCAGGCCCCGGGCGAAGTCGCAGTAGTGCTGGGAAAAGGCCAGGAGCTTGTGCACCATCAGGGCGGTGGCGGACAGCACCGGCATGTGAATGGCGTTCACCGGCCGCACGACGGTGTCGGTGAGCGTCTCGTCGGTGACCGGGCACTCCACCGGCCGGTAGATCAGGTCCACCAGCCTGCCCTCGTCGTACACCTTGACCAGCCAGTCCTCCGGCGGCCGCTCCGCGGTGAAGCCCGCCTGCACCAGGGCCTCCAGCGCTGTCTCCACGTCCTGCTTACGCAGCAGGAAGTCGACATCGTGATCGCTGGAGTGGCCGCCGTGGGCGTAGACGGCGAAGCTGCCGCCGAGCGCGAAGGGTATGTCCGCCTGCTTCAGGATGGCCGCGACGCGCTTGAGGGTGACGATCAGCCCCTCGTCCACCCGATGGGCCATGGTGATCTCCCCTGTGTGTCGACATCGGTGGTAGACGTCCCGGTACCCGGGAGGTCCGGCCTTCACACCTCGCCCCGGCGCACCCGGGGGGATGAAACGGGCGGCCCGGAGCCGGCCCGGAGAATCGCCGGGCCCGCTCCGGGCCACCCGGTGGCCACGGCGAACCGCCTGGCCTGGTCAAGCAGCCGTGCCCTGTCAGACCTCGTCCAGTTGGCCGCGAAGCTTGGCCAGGGCCCGGGCCAGCAAGCGCGACACATGCATCTGGGACACGCCGATCTGCTCGGCGATCTGCGACTGCGTCAGGTTGCCGTAGAACCGGAGGGTGAGGATCCGCTGCTCGCGGGGGTCGAGCGCGGCGAGTGCCGGGCCGAGCGCCACGCGCAGCTCGGCCAGCTCGAATTCGGCGTCCTCGGCGCCGAGCAGGTCGCCCAGCTCGGTGGCGCGGTCACCGTCGGTCGTGGGTGTGGACAGCGACACGGCGTTGTACGCGCGTGCGCCTTCCAGCCCTTCCAGCACCTCTTCCTCGGTGATACCGATGTGCTGGGCGAGGTCGGCCACCGTGGGGGAACGGCCCAACGTCTGGAGCAGTGTGCTGGTCGCCTCGGAGAGGCTGAGCCGCAGCTCCTGGAGCCGGCGGGGGACTCGAATGTCCCAGGTGCGGTCACGGAAGTGCCGCTTGATCTCGCCGATGATCGTCGGGATAGCGTAGCCGGCGAACTCGACACCGCGCTGCGGGTCGAACTTGTCGACGGCCTTGATGAGGCCGACGGTCGCTGTCTGGAACAGGTCTTCCATCGGCTCGCCACGCCCGGCGAACCGGTTGGCGAGGTGTTGCGCGAGCGGCAGCCAGGCCTCGATCACCCGGTCGCGGAGCGCGGGTCGGGACGGGTGGTGCGCCGGCAACGACGCCATCGCGGCCAGCAACCCGGCCGCGCTGTCGTTGAGCTGCCGGTGGTCGAGCACCGGGCGAAGGAACTCACCCGCGATATCCGGCTCAGGGCCGGAGCGCGGCTCCTGCCCGGTCTTACTGAGTTGTGTGGCGGTCACGGTGGTCCTCCCTGCACCTGCCCCGCGCTGCCCCGGCCGGGCCCCTCCGCCCGCCCGTTCGGCGCGGTGCACGACCGAATGGTGGCACCACCTTAAGCCAATGGTGCCTAAAAAATCTAGCCGAAAGTACGAGGTAGAAGATCCCGTGTGGGGCTGATAAGTCTACCTTTGTGGCGCCGTTCAGGAGGCGAAATCGGCCGGGAAGCATGCGCGCGGGGCGTACCGTTGCCGGGCGTGACCCCCTATCGGGACCCACCCGGCGCCCCGGCCCCGGCCCGGGCGCGCCGCCGTCGCTGGCGCCCCCCGGTCATCGCGCTCGTCGGCGTCGACGGTTCCGGCAAGACCACCCAGGCCCGGCGGCTGGCCGCCGCGCTCACCGAGACCGGCGTGCCGGCGACGTACTGGCAGAACGCCGGGGGGCGGCGCTGGTTCGGCCGGCTGGCCCGCCGGCTCGGCCGCCGCGACGGCCAGCGGCTGCTCGGCCGCAACGGGCTGCTGTTCGCCGAGTCCGTCCTGCGGTGGCTGGCCATCGCCCGCGCCCTCGTGCGCTCGATGCTGGGCGGCCGCGCGGCGGTGATGGACCGGTACGCGGTATGCCAGTACGCCAGCATCCGGGCCCACGGCGGGCGGCGCGGCGCCGAGCGGCTGGCCCGGCTGGCGTACCGGCTGTTTCCCGCGCCCGACGTGACGCTGCTGCTATCGGTGGAGCCGGGGGAGGCCTACCGGCGGATCGAGGCCCGCGGCACCGACCACGAGGACATCGCGTTCCTCGCGGCCGCCTCGGCCGCCTACCGGGGGCTGCCGGAGTTTCCCGGCTTCACGGTGATCGACGCCGACGGCCCGCCCGACGCCGTGGCCCGCGCGGTCGACGCACGCCTGGCAGCCTGGCTCCCGGCCCCGCCGCCGGACGCGATCCCGTCGCCGGCAGCAGCGGCGCCCGGCGGGCAACCGACGGTCCCGCTCCCGGCCCGCCGGACCCCGGCGCCGCGGC
>DASQDS010000313.1:0-18084 GCA_035634075.1 Pilimelia sp.
CGGCTCGGTCCGTGCCCTACCCTCGCAGGAGTGGAGCGCACAAGCACCCGCCGGCCCGCGCCGCCCGCCGGCCCCCGCACCGCCGTCATCTGGGCGGTGCTGCGCCGCGAGCTGGACCGCCAGGCCGGCCGCCCGCTCACCGTCGTCGACGTCGGCGGCGGCACCGGCGGGTTCGCCGTGCCGCTCGCCGAGGCCGGCCACACCGTCACCGTCGTGGACGCCAGCCCGGACTCGCTCGCGGCGCTCACCCGGCGGGCCGCCGAGGCCGGGGTCGCCGACCGGATCCGGGCCGTCCAGGGCGACGCCGACGACCTGGCCGGGCTCGTCCCGGCGGCCAGCGTCGACCTGGTCCTCTGCCACGCCGTGCTGGAGGTGGTGGACGACCCGGCCCGCGCGGCGACGGCGCTCGCCGGGGCGCTGCGGCCGGGCGGGGCGGCCAGCGTGCTGGTCGCCAACCGCGTGGCCGCCGTCCTGGCCCGGGCCATGAACGGGCACCTCGACGTCGCGGGCGAGCTGCTCGGCGACCCCGACGGCCACGCGGGCGGGCGGGACACGGTGCGCCGCCGCTTCGACGCCGCCGGCGCCGCGGACCTGCTGCGCGCCGCCGGGCTCGAGGTGCAGGACATCCATGGTGTACGCGTCCTCGCCGACCTCGTCCCGGCCACGGTCGCCGAGGCCGACCCGGAGGCGCTGCTGGCGCTCGAGCTGGTGGTCGCCGGCCGCCCGCCGTACCGGGACATCGCCTCCCAGCTGCACCTGTTCGCCCGGCGCCCCGACGCGTGACCGACCCGCCGGGGCCACCGGTCCCGCTCGACGAGCTCCGGCCCGCGTACGGCATCGCCAGCCTGGCCGACGTGCTGCCGAGCGCGCTGGCGCTCCTCGGCGTCCCCGCCGCCGCGGACCCGCTCGGCCTGCGCGCGGCGCTGCCCGGCGTACGCCGGGTGGCCGTCCTCCTGGTCGACGGCCTCGGCTGGTACCAGCTGCCCCTGGCGGCGCCGCACGCGCCCGTGCTGGCCGACCTGGCCGCCGGCCGCCTCGGCGCGGCGCGGCGGCTGACCTGCGGCTTCCCCTCCACGACGCCGACCAGCCTGGTGTCGCTGGGCACCGGCGCCGCCCCCGGCGCGCACGGGGTGCTGGGCTTCAACGTCCGGGTGCCCGGCACCACGCGGGTGCTCAACCACGTCGAGTGGCGCGCCGACCCACCGCCGCGGACCTGGCAACCCGTGCCCACGGCCTTCGAGCGGGCGGCGGCCGCGGGCGTCGCGGTGACCGTGGTGAGCCGGCCGCAGTACGCCGGCAGCGGGCTGACGGTGGCCGCCTACCGGGGCGGCGAGTACGTCGGCGCGGCGGACACACCGGCGGTGGCCGCGCGGATGCTGGCGGCGCTGACCGCCGGCGACGGCCCGACGCTGGTCTACGGTTACCTGCCGGACGTGGACGGCGCCGGCCACCTGCACGGCGTCGACTCCGGCCCCTGGCGCGCCGCGGTGCGCGACGTCGACCGGCTCCTGGACACCCTCGTCGGCGCTCTGCCGGCCGACGCCGCGCTGCTCGTCACCGCCGACCACGGGCAGCTCGACGTGCCGGCGGGGTACCGCTTCGACCTGGACGCCGACCCGCGCCTGCGGGCCGGGGTGGCCGTCGTGGCGGGGGAGCCCCGGGTGCGCTACCTGCACGCCGTGCCCGGCGCGGTGGACGACGTGCTGGCCGCCTGGCGCGGGGTCCTCGGCGACGCCGCGTGGGTGGTCGGCCGGGACGAGGCGGTCGCCGCCGGCTGGTTCGGCCCGGTGCCCGAGGCGCACCTGGCCCGGGTTGGCGACGTGGTCGCCGCCTGCCGGGACCGGTACGCCGTCCTGGCGACCAGCACTGAGTCCGACCGGGTCGGCACGATGGTCGCCTTCCACGGCGGCGGCACGGCCGTGGAGATGTCGATCCCGCTGCTGGTCTGTGCGCCCGGCGGCGCCGGGGATGTCGGGGGTCGGGGCTAGCCTGCTGGTCATGGGCCGCAGCCAGTTGATCCCCCGGGGCGACGACGGACGCCCCGGTTCCGGCCCGCCGCCTGGCTGGGGGCCGGGTGCCGACGACACCGGCTGCACGATCCTGCACGTCGACATGGACGCGTTCTTCGCCGCCGTCGAGGTGCGCCGGCGGCCGGAGCTGCGGGGGGCGCCCGTCGTGGTCGGCGGCGTCGGCCCGCGCGGCGTGGTCAGCTCGGCCAGCTACGAGGCACGGCGGTACGGCGTTCACAGCGCCATGCCGACCGCCCGGGCCCGGGCGCTGTGCCCGCGGGCGGTGTTCCTGCCGCCGGATTTCGCCGCCTACTCCGCGGCGTCCCGCGCCGTCATGGAGATCTTCCGCGACGTCACGCCGCTGGTCGAGCCGCTGTCGCTGGACGAGGCGTTCCTGGACGTGGCCGGCGCGGTCCGGCTGCTCGGCCGGCCGACCGACATCGCCGCGGGCATTCGCCGGCGGGTGGCCGGCGAGCTGGGCCTCACCTGTTCGGTGGGCGTGGCGCCCACGAAGTTCGTGGCCAAGCTCGGCTCCACCCGCGCCAAGCCGGACGGGCTGCTGGTGGTGCCGGCGGCGCGCGTCCTGGAGTTCCTGCGACCGCTGCCGGTCGAGGCGCTGTGGGGCGTCGGCGAGCGGGCCGCCCAGACGCTGCGCCGGCTCGGCCTGTGCACGGTCGCCGATCTGGCGCAGGCCCCGGTCGGCATGCTCCGCCAGGCCCTCGGCGAGGCGGCCGCCACGCACCTGCACGAGCTGGCCGCCGGCCGCGACCCCCGGCGGGTGGTGCCGGAGCAGGTGGAGAAGTCCATCGGCGCCGAGGTCACGTTAGACACCGAGGTCGCCGACCCGGTGGTCATCCGCCGGGCCCTGCTGGCGCTGGCCGACAAGGTGGCCGTGCGGCTGCGCCGGGCCGATCAGCTGGGCCGGACGGTCTCCATCAAAGTCCGGCTGGCCGACTTCCGGACGGTGACCCGGGCGCGCACCCTGCCGGTCGCGACGGACGTGGGCCGGGAGATCTTCCACACCGCATGGGGCCTGTTCACGGTCCTGCGGGGCGGCGACGCCGCCGATGGCGGCCCGACCGGGCCCGCCGCGGGCGGTCCGCTGGGGGCCTTCGGCGGGCCGGCGCACCCGCCGCGGCGGTCCGCCGGGGCGGCCGTGCGTGACCACATTCGCCTGATAGGTGTCCGGGTGGAGGGATTGGCGGCGGCCGAAGGGGCCGCCCGGCAACTCGAGCTCGGTTCGCCGGAGCACGGTTGGCGGGAGGTGGAGGCCGCGGCCGACGCGGTGGCTGCCCGTTTCGGGCGATCTGTCGTCCGCCCGGCGAGCCTGCTGGGCCGCGACGATCTCCGAGGGGAGCAAAATCCCCCTCGGCCGTCGGTCGTCCCGCTTTCCGACCCGCGAAGCCCCTCGTAGACTTGCGGGTAAGCAGCCGACCGGCTGCCACGGTCGTGCCGGTCCATCCGGGGCCGACCTCGTTGACCGGGGAGGAGTGCCGTGCCGCTCTCGGAGCACGAGCAGCGGCTGTTCGAGCAGATCGAGCGGTCGCTTGCCGAGGACCCCAAGTTCGCCTCGGCTGTGCGTGCCAGTGATCCGCGTTTCCACGCGCGTCGCCGGCTGCTCGTCGCTGCCGTCGTGATCATCGCGGGCCTCGCGTTGGTTGTCTACGGCACGGTCGACAAGAGCCCGCTCTTGGGCGTGGCCGGGTTCGTCGTGATGCTCGGCGCCGCCGCGTTCGCCATGCAGTCGCACCGCAAGGGCCAAGCCCCCGACCTCCAGGTCGTCGGCGGCACCACGAGCCGCCGCACCCGACAGTCGAGGCGGCCCTCATTCCTCGACCGGCTCGAGGAGCGCGGGCGCCAGCGCCCCGAAGGCCACCGCTGACCCCCCACCGCCTCCCACCCCCCGCACGCTTCTGAGCTACGTCGATCGCTCGTATGCACTGTTTCCGCCCAGGACGGGCGTCCCGGTCGCAAGCTGCGGCCGGTGGCGCGCTGCGCCGCGGCGGCTCAGCGGAGGTAGGCGCGGTAGCCCTGGGCGACCGGCCGCAGCCCGCACGCCTCGTAGAACGCGTGCGCCCCCGCCCGGCCCATGGCGGTGAGCAGCTGCACCTTGTAGCAGCCGGCCTCACCGGCCGCCGTGATCGCCGCCTCGAGCAACCGCCTGCCGACGCCGCGGCGGCGGGCCGCGGCCGCCACGACCACGTTCTCCACCAGCATGAACGGCTGGCCGCCGCGGGTGAGGTTCGGCAGCACCGTGATATCCACGGTGCCCACCACGCCGGTCGGGTCTCCCGCGCTGGTCGGGCCGGCCGCGCTGGTCGGGTCTCCCGCGCTGGTCGGGCCGGCCGCCACGAGGATCGTTCGACCGACCTGGGCGCTGATCTCACGCCATCGATGCGCCGCGAGGCCGGCCGGCAGCTCCGGGTCGCCGGCGTGCAGCTCGCGGTAGAGCATCAGGAGGCCCGGCAGGTCGTCCTCGGTCGCCGCCCGAATGATGATCGGCACCGGTCGACCTTACGCGACGCCCCGGTGGGTCAGCGGGCCGCGCGGGGGCGGGTGGGGAAGAGCCGGCGGGGGCTCAGGCGGAGGACGGACAGGCGCCAGCGGCCCAGGGTGAGGACCGCCTGCGTGCCCAGATCGATGAGGCCGGCGCGCCACCGGCGCAGCACCGACGGGGGCATGAACGTCGCCACCAGCCGGTCCCGCCGGCTGGCCCGGGCCGCGAGCGCGCCGCGGACCGCCCGCAGGCCGCGGCCGAGCTCGGTGCTCCGCAGCGGGTCCCGGGCGTACCGTGCCCGTTCCTCCGCCAGGCCGAGGGTGCGGGCGCCGGTCGCGGGCTCCTGGCCCAGCGAGGCGTACCGGACGAGCCACTCCGCGGCGACGCGGGGCGTCTGCGCCGGGTCCACCGGCAGCCGGTAGTCCACCAGGGTGTCCAGCAGCTCCTCCCACGCGGCGTGCGCGTCCGCCCGGGCCTGCGCCGGGTCGCCGGTCACCTCGATCTGTGGCCGGCCCACCCGCGGGCCGGCGGGGTCGTCGACGGCGTCGTCGGGGGCGGCCGTGGCCATGACGGTCACCGGGGCGCGGGCGTGCCGGCGCCGGCGCACGAGGCGCCGGCGCAGCGCGGGCAGCATGAGCAGGAGGACGACCGGGACGGCCACGGCGAGTGTCCACCAGGGCCAGTTCGACGTACCCGGCGTCGCCAGCGACCCGCCGCCGACGTCCTCGCCGCGGTTCCGGTCCGGTCCGGGGCCGGCGCCGGCGCTGGCGCCGGGGTCCACGCCCGGCGCGGCCGTCGGTCCGGCCGAGGGGGTGGGTTCGGCGGGCCGGTCCGGGTCCGGCGCCCACGCCGGGTCCACCGTCCCCACGACCTGCCGCGTCGGCGTCGCGTCGAACGGCACCCAGCCGATGCCGGCGAAGTTGACCTCCGTCCAGGCGTGCAGGTTGCGGTTGGTCAGCGTGTACGCGTTGCCGTCGCGCTTGTTGCCATTGGTGAAGCCGAAGGCCACCCGGGCCGGGATATTGGCGGAGCGCACCAGCCATGCCATCGCCGCGGCGTACTGCTCGCAGAACCCGACCTTGCTGCTGAGGAAGTCGAAGATCGCGCTGCCGCTGTTGCCCTGAGTGGTCTCCAGGCTGTACCGGAACCCGTTCTCCGTGGAGAAATGCTGGTGAATGGCCAACACCTTGTCGTACACGGTGGTCTTGCCGGCGATGAGGCCCTGGAGGATCTCGTCGACCTCGGGCACCCGCTGTGGCAGCCGGATGTAGGGCGAGTCCGGCTGGGCGCGGTTGGCGGCCCGCAGCGCGGCGGGGGTGAACCGCGGGCGGACGTAGTCGAACTCGTACCGCTTTTCCACCGACCGGGCCCGGTTGGAGTAGACCATCTGCCGGCTCTGGTCGTAGATCCACGCGGAGTCGATGCCGTCGGTGCTCACCGGCTCGCTGTAGACCGGCAGCATCGGCATGTTGAACTTGTCGGTAATCTCGACCGTGGCGCTGTACCGCTCGTACTGGACGTCGTTCGACCCGGCGTCGCGGGGGTCGCGCAGCGTCTTTCCGAGCGGCCCGCCGCTCGGCTGTTGGGACCGGAAACCCGCGGCGGTGACCTGGTCGGCCACGGCGAAGCGCAGGTAGTACGGCTCCTTCTCGTCGGTGGTGACCTTCACCATGTCCTGCACCTCGTCCTGGCGGAGCTTCCCGCTCAGCTCGGCGAAGAGGTCCACCCGGCCACCGCCCTGCCGCCCGCCCGCGCCGGACCCGTTGCCGGCTCCCGGGCCGAGGGTGTCGATCAGGCCGGTGCCGATGCTGGGCACCGCGAACGGCAGCGCCACGGCCAGGAGGACGCCGACGACGGCGAGCCGCCTGCCGGCGGCCGCCAGGGGCGACGGCTCCCACACGTCGACGTCCCGGCCGTCGCCGGTGAAGCGGCGCCCGAACCGGCGCACCCGGTCGACGTTGTCCGCGACCAGGAGCCAGAGGAAGCCGGCCGCGCCGACGACGAACGGCAGCGGCGGCACGCTGGCGGTGTAGACCGCGACGGGCACGGAGTAGATCGCCAGCATCGGCAGGCCGGCGAGTGCCGGGCGGCGCAGCGAGACGGCCAGCATGTCCACGACGATGGCGACCGAGCCCACCCCGAGCACCGTGATGAAGAGCAGGCCGCGCAGGTCGCGCACCGGTACACCGTTGACCCGCATCTCATCGGCGGCCTGCACGAGCAGCCCCCCGAAGCCGGCGAGCGTGCCCGGCGTCGGGATCAGCCCGAGCAGCTCCTCGCCGCTGGGGAACATCCAGGTCAGCGTCAGCAGCAGCGTGCCGGCCATCGCGACGAGCTGGACCCACAGGGGGGCCCGCAGCGACCGGGTGAGGGTGGCCGCGCCGGCGATCAGGGCGACGGCGACCGCGCACTGCACCAGCCAGGTCCACTGGTCGAAGATGGCCGACAGCGGCGCGGCCGACAGCAGCGTCGCGGCGGCCGCGACGACGCCCATGTACCGGCGGTTGTTCATCGGTCCCCTCCGCACGGCACGGGAGCCGTGATCGCTTCGCCGCGGGCGGGCCGCGGTCCCCGTACGACTATGCCTCGCCGGCTCATCGCACGCCGCCGGCCACGGTCTCGGCCATGGCGGCGCGCCACGCGAAGCCCTGCGAGCCCCGCGCCGCCTGCGGCCACAGGGCGGCCAACTTGTCGCCGTGCCCGACGCCGATCACCCGCCAGCCGCCGTGCAGCAGGGCCAGCGCGGCGGCGGCCCGCTCCTGGTCGACCTCCTCCCGGGCGGTGGCCGGCAGATTCAGCCAGGTGGAGCTGTCGATGAAGAAGGCGACGCAGGTCGCGTTGCTGCTGCGCATGGCCGCGAGCAGCTCCGCCTCCGCCGTGCTCAGCGAGCCCAGCAGGGCGATCACCAGGCCGCCGTCGGAGCGGCGGCGGACCAGCTCGACCAGACCGGCGATGTCGGAGCTGCGGCTCAGCCGTACGTCGGCCAGGTGGTCCAGCAGGACGCCGCTGGCCGCCTCCGTCGCGTCCGCGTCGATGGTCGGCCCGCCGGCCCCGCGTCCCCTGTCCCGCTCGCCGCCGGCGGCGACGAGCCGCAGCTTGTAGCCGGCCTCGCGCAGGTGGACGGCCATGCTGGCGGCCGCCGAGACGGCCCATTCGAAGCTCGCGGTGGGGCCCTCACCCCGATGGGCGCCGGCCCGGGTGTCCAGCACGACGGTCGCCCGGCTCTCCCACGGCTGCTCCTCCCGCCGGACCATCAGCTCACCGGTGCGGGCGGTGGAGCGCCAGTGCACGCGCCGCAGGTCGTCGCCGTGGCGGTACTCCCGGGTGGCGGCGTCGTCCTCGCCGTGGACGGCCACGGAGCGCGCCCGGCTGTCGCCGGAGCCGGAGTACTCGCCGGCCAGCCGCACGGTCGGCAGCGGCGTCACCTGCGGGATGATCGTGAGGCGGTCGACGCTGGGAAACGAGCGGGTCAGCTCGCACAGTCCGAAGGGGTCGGTCAGCCGGACGATGAGCGGCCCGACGTCGTACCGGCCGCGCACGTCGGCCCGGACCGTGTAGGCCACGGAGCTGGCCTGGTGCTGGGCGAGCCGCTCCAGCACCACGCGGGGGCGGCTGCCCAGCGCGTACGGCAGCCGGTCCTCCAGCAGCAGGGTGCCGGTGGGCAGCCGGGACAGGTTCTGCAGGCGCAGGACGACCCGGGCGCTGGCGCCGACCGGCGCCCGCGACGGCTGCAGGGACCGCGTGCAGGCGAGCTTGTACCGGCTCCGGCCGACGTAGGCGGCGGCGAGCAGCGGCAGCACCGCGAGCAGCACGGCGACCCGCAGGAGGTCTACCTCGCCGAGGATGACCGCGGAGATCGCCGCGGCGCCGGCCGCGGCCAGGAACGAGCGCCCCCGCGTGGTGAGCCCACGCAGCGCCTCCCGCACGGGTCACCGCCCCCGGGGGTCGTACTGCGCCCGGCCGTCGGGCGCGCCCTGGCGGGTGTCGTACGGCGAGCGCTGGCGGTCGTGCGGCAGCGGCAGCCGCAGCACGATGTCGGCCACGATCGCGTCGGTGGTGCGGCGGGAGAGCTGGGCGTCGGCCGTGGGGATGATCCGGTGCGCGAGCACGGGCACGGCGAGGGCCTGCAGGTCGTCCGGCAGCACGTAGTCGCGCCCCTCCAGGGCGGCCACGGCGCGGGCGGTGCGCAGGAGCTGGAGGGTGGCGCGGGGGGAGGCGCCGAGGCGCAGCTCGGGCGCCTCGCGGGTCGCGGTGACGAGGTTGACCGCGTACTGCTTGACCGCGTCTGCCACGTGCACCTCCCGCACGGTGGCGATCAGGCGGCGGACGAGGGCGGCGTCGGCCACGGCCCGGAGCCCGAAGATGGGGTCGGCGGCGCCGTGCCCGTCCAGCATGGCCAGTTCGGCGCCGACGTCCGGGTAGCCCATCGCGATCCGGGCGGTGAACCTGTCCCGCTGCGCCTCCGGCAGCGGGTAGGTCCCCTCCATCTCGATCGGGTTCTGGGTCGCGATGACCATGAAGGGCACCTGGAGCTCGTACGTGGTGCCGTCGACGGTGACCTGGCGCTCCTCCATGCACTCCAGCAGGGCGGACTGGGTCTTCGGCGAGGCGCGGTTGATCTCGTCGCCGACGACCAGGTTGGCGAAGACCGCACCTGGCTTGAACTCGAAGTCGCGGTTCTCCTGGTTGAAGACGCTGACGCCGGTGACGTCGCTGGGCAGCAGGTCGGGGGTGAACTGGATGCGCCGCACCGAACAGTCGATGGAGCGGGCGAGCGCCTTGGCGAGCTTCGTCTTGCCGACCCCCGGAACGTCCTCGATCAGCAGGTGCCCCTCGGCCAGGAGGACGGCCAGCGCCAGCCGCACCGTCGCCGTCTTGCCCTCGATGACCTGCTCGATGTTGGCGACGATCGCTGCGGTGACGGCGCGGAACTCGCTGTCGGGCAGAGACGCCCCCAGCTCGTCCCAGGTCTGCGATGTGGTCACTGGTCCTCCTCGTCGTACCCCGGCTGTCCGGTCATAAGAGTCCCTGGACACGCCGCCTGGTTCGCGGGAGACCTGAGGCCGTGGCGGTGAACCCCGCCTGACCACCCGCGTCCCCCCAGGCTAGCCGGGCGCGCGCGAAACGCCGAGTGCCCGGTCGGGCCCCCCGCCCGGCGCCGGCGGCCCCCTCGATCAAGGAATTCCGCGCCGATCGGGGGCATTTCGGCGGGCCCCGGGGATCCAATGGCGCCGATATGTCCATGATCGTCAACATATCGGCGCGCGCGGCCCTGTCCCGGCCGGGATGGGCGGACCGGGCGTGGCGCGGGAACGGGTGCGACGGGGGCGGGGCGGCGCGGTATGCTGCCGGGTATGGCCGCCCCGGCTTTCCCGCTTCTTGAGTGGCCGTGCTGACGCGCTGACCCGCGACCGCACGGCGACCCCTCCTGCGCGAGGGGTTTTTTTCTGCCCTGACGGCACCACGGGAACCTGACAGCACCACGGGAAACCGGCGAGCACCACGGGGAACGGCGAGCACCACCGGGAACGACCCGGCCCACGAGGACGAACGCGACAAGGGTGACCACGATGAGCGAGGCAGCAGCGCAGGGCGCGGCGGAGGCGGCCGACATCCCGCCGTTCCGGTACACGGCCGAGCTGGCCAACCGGATCGAGCCCCGCTGGCAGGACTACTGGGCGGCGAACGGCACCTTCCACGCGCCGAACCCGAGCGGCGAGCTGGCCGACCCGGCGCATCCCCGCGCGGGAGCGCCGAAGCTGTACGTCCAGGACATGTTCCCCTACCCGTCGGGCGCCGGCCTGCACGTGGGCCACCCGCTGGGGTACATCGGCACCGACTGCTACAGCCGGTACCAGCGGATGGCCGGGTTCAACGTCCTGCACCCGATGGGCTTCGACGCGTTCGGCCTGCCGGCGGAGCAGTACGCCGTGCAGACCGGCACCCACCCCCGGGTCACCACCGAGGCGAACATCGAGCGGTACCGCGGGCAGCTGCGCCGGCTGGGGATGGCGTACGACAACCGGCGCGCCTTCGCCACCACGGACCCGGAGTTCTACCGGTGGACCCAGTGGATCTTCCTGCAGGTCTTCAACTCCTGGTACGACAACGAGCGGCGCCGGGCCCGCCCGATCGCCGACCTGATCGACGAGTACGCCGCCGGCACCCGGCCCACGCCGGACGGGCGGCCCTGGGCGGACCTGAGTGACGTGCAGCGCCGCCGGGTGATCGACGACCACCGGCTGGCGTACGTGTCCGAGGCGCCGGTCAACTGGTGCCCGGGCCTGGGCACCGTGCTGGCGAACGAGGAGGTCACCCCGGAGGGCCGCAGCGAGCGGGGCGACTTCCCCGTCTTCAAGCGCAGCCTGAAGCAGTGGATGATGCGGATCACCGCGTACGGCGAGCGGCTGGTCGACGACCTGGACACCCTGGACTGGCCGGAGCCGGTCAAGCTGATGCAGCGCAACTGGATCGGCCGGTCCGTCGGCGCGCACGTCGACTTCGCCGTCGAGGCCGCCGCTGGCCCGATCCGGGTCTTCACCACCCGGCCCGACACGCTGTTCGGCGCCACGTACATGGTGTTGGCCCCCGAGCACGAGCTGGTCGACCGGGTGGTGCCCGCGGCGTGGCCCGCCGGCACGAAGCCCGCGTGGACCGGCGGGCACGCCGATCCGCCGGCCGCTGTCGCGGCCTACCGCCGCGCGGCCGCCGGCCGCACGGACGCCGAGCGGACCGCCGAGGGCAAGGAGAAGACCGGCGTCTTCACCGGGGCGTACGCGACGAACCCGGTCAACGGCGCCCGCATCCCGGTGTTCATCGCCGACTACGTGCTGGCCGGCTACGGCACCGGCGCGATCATGGCCGTGCCCGGGCAGGACGAGCGGGACTGGGCCTTCGCCGAGGTCTTCGACCTGCCCATCGTCCGCACGGTGCAGCCGCCCGAGGGCTTCGCCGGCAAGGCGTACACGGGCGACGGCCCGGCGGTCAACAGCGCCAGCGCCGAGACCGGCCTGAGCCTGGACGGCCTGGGCGTCGCCGATGCCAAGGCGCGCACCATCGAGTGGCTGGCGGCGCGCGGCGCCGGCGCCGGCGCGGTCACCTACCGGCTGCGCGACTGGCTGTTCAGCCGGCAGCGCTACTGGGGCGAGCCGTTCCCGATCGTGTACGACGAGACCGGCCTGCCGGTCGCGCTGCCGGATGCCATGCTGCCGGTGGAGCTGCCGGAGATCGACGACTTCTCCCCGCGCACCTTCGACCCCGCCGACGCCGACTCCGACCCGGAGACGCCGCTGTCGCGGGCGAAGGAGTGGGTGGAGGTGGAGTTGGACCTGGGCGACGGGCCCAGGCGCTACACCCGGGAGACCAACACGATGCCCAACTGGGCGGGCTCGTGCTGGTACGAGCTGCGCTACCTGGACCCGGGCAACGACAAGGCCCTGGTCGACGCCGAGAACGAGGCGTACTGGATGGGCCCGCGCGCGGCCGGCGACTGCGGCGGCGTGGACCTGTACGTGGGCGGCATGGAACACGCCGTGCTGCACCTGCTGTACGCCCGCTTCTGGCACAAGGTGCTGTACGACCTGGGTCACGTGTCGTCGTTCGAGCCGTTCCGCCGGCTGTTCAACCAGGGCTACATCCAGGCGTACGCCTACCGCGACGCGCGCGGCACCCTGGTGCCCGCGGAGGACGTCGAGGAGCGCGACGGCCGCTGGTTCTTCGGCGCCGAGGAGGTGGCCCGCGAGTACGGCAAGATGGGCAAGTCGCTGAAGAACGTCGTCACGCCCGACGACATGTGCGACGCGTACGGGGCGGACACCTTCCGGGTGTATGAGATGGCGATGGGCCCGCTGGACGTGTCCCGGCCGTGGGAGACCCGGGCGGTCGTCGGTTCGTACCGCTTCCTGCAGCGGGTGTGGCGCCTGGTGCTGGACGAGACGACAGGCGAGGTCCGGGTCGCCGACGCGCCGGCGGACGAGCGGACCCGCCGGCTGCTGCACCGCATCGTCGACGGCGTCCGCGGGGACCTGGACGGGCTGCGCTTCAACACGGCCATCGCCAAGCTGATCGAGCTGACCAACGCGCTGACCGGCCTGGGCGCGGCCCCGCGCGAGGTGGTGGAGCCGCTGGTCCTGATGCTGTCGCCGTTCGCCCCGCATGTGGCGGAGGAGCTGTGGCAGCGGCTGGGCCACGCCGGCTCGCTGGCGTACGAGCCGTTCCCGGTCGCCGACCCGGCGCTGTTGGCGGCCGAGGCGGTGACGTACCCGGTGCAGGTGAACGGCAAGGTGCGCGGCCGGGTGGAGGTCGCCGCGGAGGCCCCGGAGGCCGACGTGCGGGCAGCCGCGCTGGCCGCGGTGGCCGAGTACCTGGCGGACCGGCCCCCCCGCAAGGTCATCGTCGTCCCGAACCGAATGGTCAGCGTGGTCCTCTGACGCGCATGGTCCGTAGCGTGATCTCCGGACTGGTGCCACGACACGCCGATGCGGCTGTCGCCTATCCCTTGATCACGCCGGCTGGCGGGCGGCGCGGCGCCAGCGGGTCAGCAGGACGGCCGTGGCGATCACGCCGAGGCCGGCGGGCGCGACGGCCAGCCAGTTGATGTCGCCCGGGGTGCCCACCGAGGCGCCGATGGCGGCGTAGCCGAAGGCGGACGGCGCCGAGGCGAGCAGGCTGCCCAGCAGGTACGGGGTGAGCCGCGCGCCGGTGGTGCCGTAGCCGTAGCTGACCAGCCCGAAGCCGCCCACCGGGAGCAGCCGGACCGTGATCACCCCGAGCACGCTCTGCCGGGCGAACCAGCAGTCCAGCTTGGCGAGGCGGCCGCGGACCCGGTGGGCGACGAAGCCGCGCCCGAGCAGCCGGCCGACGGCGAAGCCGAGCGCGGCGGCGAGCAGGGCGGCGGCAAGCGCGTAGCCGGCACCGCCGAGCGGCCCGAACAGGGCGCCCCAGGCCACCGTGATCAATGTGCGGGGCACCAGCGCCACCAGCAGCAGCGCGCCGACGACGATCGCCGCGGCGGGGGCGAACGGGCCCAGCCCGTCCACCAGTTTCGGCGCCTGCTCCAGGTGGCTGCCCGGCACAGTGATCATGGCCAGCCCGCAGACGGCCAGGATCAGCAGGAGGCCGGCGAACCGGGCGACGTCCCGCTGCCGCAGCCGGCGCCCGCCGGCGGTGATCATGTCCACCGCCCGGCGCGCAGCGTCCCGGACGGGACCTCGGTCCGGGGTGGGCGGCGGCTCGGCGACATGCCTGCATCGATCGGCCGTTCGGTGGGTGATCGGAGGAGTATCGGAGGCCCGCATCAGGCGGCCCCGACCGCGGCGAGGCGCTCGCCGCGCAGCCGGTCCGGCCAGCCGTCGTCCAACCGGGGGAGCGCGTCCACCCCGACGGCCCAGCGCAGCAACAGGTCGGCCAGGCCAGGGTTGCGGGACAGGGCGGGGCCGTGCGCGTACGTGCCGAGCACCTTGCCCCGCCACGCGCCCTCGGTGGCCCCGTCGTTGCCCACCCCCACCGACACCTTGGCCAGGGGGGCGGAGCCGCCGCCCAGGTGTGTGCGGCCGCCGTGGTTCTCGAAGCCGGTCAGCGTGGCCAACCGCAGCCGCGGGTCGACGGTGCCGGCCAGCTCGCCGACCGCGCGGCTGGGCCCCCGGTCGGAGTGCAGGTCGAGCAGCTCCAGGCCGGCGCACTGGGCGCCCTTGGCGTAGAAGGAGGTGCCCAGCAGCTGGTAGCCGGCGCAGACCGCGAAGACCACGGAGCCGGCGTCGACCGCCCGGTGCAGGCCGCCGTCGGCGAGCAGCCGCTGGGCGGCCAGCGCCTGTGGGCCGTCCTCGCCGCCGCCGAGCAGGTAGATGTCCGCGCCGGTCGGCAGCGGCTGGTCGGAACGCACCTCGACCGGCTCGACCGGGAAGCCCCGGCGGGCCGCCCGGCTGGCCAGGATCAGCAGGTTGCCCCGGTCACCGTAGGTGGACAGCAGGTCGGGGTAGACCCACGCGATGCGCAGGGCGCTCTCGGTGGCGGAGGCCGGCCGGGGCGCCGGGCGCGGTGCCGGGCGGTTGCCGCGGTCAGAGGACACGATCAAGCTCCGCTCTGATGTCCTGGAAGGCGGTGTAGTTGGCGATGACCTCCAGCCGGCCGGGCGGCACGGTCCGGACGGCCTCCGCCAGCGTGGGCACGTGCCGGAACGGGACGGCGTTCACCTCCAGCCGGACGGCGAGGTCGTACGCACGGTCGCCGGTGATCAACACGTCCCGGCCGCGCAGCGGCGCGAAGTCCACGTCGAAGAGCCAGGACGTGTCCAGGCCGTCGGGATCCCGGGCATTGATCGACAGCAGTGTGGGCGCCTCGGCGGCCATGTCGAACGCCTCCAGCCAGCTCGCCGGGTTCTTGGCGAGCAGCAGCCGGATCGTCCGGCCGTCCCGCTGCACCTGGGCGTAACGCCCCGCGACCGACGTCACCTCACCGAGCCGGACCACCGCCTGCTCCGGCCGGATGCCGAACTCGGCGGCCACCGCCAGGGCCGTGGCCGCGTTGCCCACGTTGACCCGGCCGGGCAGCTGCAGCTCGACCTTGTGCCACCGGCCGTGGGGGTCGACGACGCCCTCGTCCTCCACGGTCCACTGCGGATCCGGCCGGCGCAGCGCGCACCCGGTGCAGTGCCAGGCCGCCCCGCCGGCGCCGGTCGGCCCGTCCGGCTGGGGCTCCCGGGCGATGTGCGCGCCGCACTCCGGGCACACCCACGAGTCGTCGGTCCAGCGCTGGCCGGCGCTGAACCAGGTGACCCGGGCGGCCGTCCCGGCGGCCCAGACGACCATCGGGTCGTCGGCGTTGGCGATGACGGCCACGTCGGTGACCGAGCGCAGGGCCTCCCGCCAGAGCTGCGCCATCATCGCCACCTCCTTGGCCCGGTCGAGCTGGTCGCGGGAGAGGTTGAGCAGCGCGACCACCCGGGGCGTGGTGGCGGCGATCACCTGGGCCAGGTAGTGCTCGTCCACCTCCAGCACCGCGTACGGCGTGGCACCGGCCTTGGCCAGCGCGGAGGTGTGCCCGGTCGGCATGTTGGCGCCGAAGGAGTTGGTGGCGACCTCGCCGCGGACGCCGACGGCGGCGGTGGCCAGACGGGTGGTGGTCTTGCCGTTGGTGCCGGAGACGAGGGCGATCTGGCGGCCGGCGGCGAGGTGGGCGAGCAGCTCAGGATCGATCTTGAGACCGAGCCAGCCGCCGATGACGGAGCCGTCACCGCGCCCGGCGGCCCGCGACAGTGCCGCGGCAGTCCGCGAGACGGTGCTGGCCACCTTTGCGCGCAAAGGCATGGGTGCGTGCGACACGCGAGCGAGGTTACCGGACCCGACCGCGCCGGCCCACCGCTCGAGGCCCCGGCACCCACGCGCTGGGCCCGCACCCGGTGGCGTCCCGTTGGTCCACCGCGCTCCGCGGGGTTCCCCATTTCCCTCCCCACGCCGCCCGAACGGGTGTCTTTGCCGTCCCGTTGCCCACCCGAAGTCCGTTTTGAAGATCGCTGTCGCATAGCGGACCGAACATGAAGGCGCGCCGAGCGCCACTTTCCTCCACCGCTCTGACCAGGCGTTATGCCGTTTCGGCCGGCGGCATTTGAGCGTGATTCCAATTGCAGGTGGAGGGAAGTGGAGTACAGTGGGGCGCATTGGTGGGGCTGGGAGGCCCTACCGGCCCCGGGGGGTTCACGGCGCGGTGATTGGCCGCTTGAGCAAGGGGGGTGGGCCGATGTTTCTCGGCACCCACACCCCGCGCCTGGACGACAAGGGCCGGCTGATCCTCCCGGCGAGGTTTCGGGACGAGCTGGCGGGAGGTGTCGTGATCACGAAGGGGCAGGAGCGCTGCCTGTACGCGTTCCCGATGGCCGAGTTCCAGCGCATCGCGGAGCAGTTGCGGGCCCAGCCGATGACGCACAAGGCCGCCCGGGCCTACAGCCGCGTCTTCTTCGCCAGCGCACACGACGAGGTGCCCGACAAGCAGGGCCGGGTAACCATCCCGGGCCACCTGCGGGAGTACGCCGGGCTCAACCGCGACCTCGTGGTGATCGGGGCGAGCAGCCGGGTGGAGATCTGGGACGCAAGCGCCTGGAACAACTACCTCGCCGAGAGCGAAGACGACTTCGCCGACATCTCCGAGGGGGTGTTACCCGGCGGACTGTAGGCGTGCGATGCGCCGCGGGCCCCGCGAAGGCCCCGCGAGCGCCGGCTGCCCGCCGTACCGCGAGATCTCCAGCCGCTCCACGCACCTGGTGCCTCTTCCCCGGCGGCAGGCGTGGCGCCCCGGATGCCGGTCACCGGCCGGCGGGGCGGGAGCGGATGGGGATCTGGTGGTACGGCGGCGGCGCACAGCCACCGGGCAGGAACATGAGGGCGGGTCGATGGGGGTCGACATGGGCGAGCTGCGTGGCACGCATGTGCCGGTGCTGCTGGAGCGGTGCCTCGCGCTGCTCGCCCCCGCGCTGGACGCCGCCGCGCGCGCCGGCCGCACGCCGGTGCACGTCGACGCGACCGTCGGGCTCGGCGGGCACGCGGCTGCCGTGCTGGCGGCCCAGCCGGACGCGGTCCTCGTCGGTCTGGACCGCGACACCGAGGCACTGGCGCACGCGCGGGCCCGGCTCGCCCCCTACGCCGACCGGGTACACCTCGTGCACGCCGTCTACGACGAACTGCCGGCCGTCCTGGCGCGGCTCGGCCACTCCAGAGTGGACGGCATCCTCTTCGACCTCGGCGTCTCCTCGCTGCAACTCGACGCGCCCGACCGCGGGTTCGCCTACTCCCGGGACGCGCCGCTGGACATGCGGATGGACGCCACCCGGGGGGTGACCGCCGAGGAGATCGTCAACGGGTACGAGGAGGCGGCGCTCGCCCGGGTGCTGCGGGTGTACGGCGAGGAGAAGTTCGCCGGCCGGGTGGCGCGCGCCATCGTGCGCGAGCGGGCCCGCGGCCGCCTCACCTCGTCCGCGCGGCTCGCCGAGCTGGTCCGGGACGCCATCCCGGCGGCGGCGCGACGAACCGGTGGCAACCCAGCTAAGAGGACGTTTCAGGCGTTACGGATAGAGGTAAACGGGGAACTGCGCGCGCTCGAGTCGGCCCTGCCGGCCGCCCTCGACGCGCTGGTGCCCGGGGGTCGCCTGCTGGTCATGTCCTACCACTCGATGGAGGACCGGCTGACCAAGCAGGCGATGGCCGCCCGGGCGCGCAGCACCGGACCGGTTGACCTACCGGTCGAGCTGCCCGGCACCGGACCGACGGTGCGGCTGCTCACCCGCGGTGCGGAGCCCGCAAGCGAGGCGGAGGTCGCGGCGAACCCGCGCGCCGCGTCGGTGCGGCTCCGGGCCGTGGAGCACATCGAACGGCACGGCGGTGGGGCCGCCCGCGAACGGCCCCGGCGCGTGCTAGCGCTGCACCAGCCCACCCGGCCGGTGCGGGCGCCGACGAGGGATGAGGGGGAGGGTCCATGACGGACAGGCGGGACCGCGTCGGCGGGAGCCGGCGTGCCCGGGGGGAGGACGCACCGCGGCCGGGGGGCCGGGCCGCGGCGCACAACGATCAGCGCGGGGGGACACCGCGATTC
>DASQDS010000314.1:0-2350 GCA_035634075.1 Pilimelia sp.
GGCCCGCTGGCCCAGCCGCGGCTGGGGGCGGCGCTCACCGAGGCGGTTTTCGCCGTCCGCGACGGCGTGCTCACCCGCCGGTTGACCCTCGTCCCGTACGCCCGGGTGCAGAGCGTCCGGGTCGTGCAGGGCCCGGTGCAGCGCCGGCTCGGCCTGGCCACGGTGTACGCCGACACGGCCGCCGGCAACGCCGCGGCGAGCCACCGGGAGCTGGCCGAGGCCTGGTGGCTGGCGGCGGAGCTGACCGACCGGGCCAAGCGGGCCCGGCTGGCGCCCGCGCCGCCCGGACAGCGTGATCCCTTGACTTAGAGTGCACTCTAATCTCTAGCGTGGGGAGCCGTGGAGCCCACGTACACCATCGACGAGGCGGCCCGGCACAGCGGCGTCACGCCGCACACGCTGCGCTACTACGAGCGGATCGGGCTGCTCGCCCCGGTGGGGCGGGCGGCCAGCGGACACCGGCGCTACACGGACGAGGACCTGGGTGCCGTGCTCTTCCTGACCCTGCTCCGGCAGACCGGCATGCCGATCCGGGACATGCAGGAGTTCATGGCCCTGGCCCGGGCCGGCGAGCACACCGTGCCGGAGCGGGTGACGGTCCTGGAGGCGCACCGCGACGAGCTGCGGGCGCGGCTCGCGCTGCTGACCCGCCACCTGTCCGCCATCGACGCCAAGATCGGGGTGTACCGGGCGATGCTCGAACCGAACGAGACGGAGAGTGAGTACGCGTGAAGACCGTGGAACTGGGCCGCACCGGTGAGCACGTCAGCCAGCTCGCGCTGGGCTGCATGCTGATGGGCACCCGCACGCCGGCGGACGAATCGATCGCCATCCTGGACCGCTACGCCGAGGCCGGCGGGACCTTCCTCGACACGGCCGACTGCTACTGCTGGTGGGAGGACAGGGGCAGCTTCGGCGGCCACAGCGAGGAGCTGCTCGGCCGCTGGTTCGCCCGCACCGGCCGGCGCGACGACGTCTTCGTGGCCACGAAGGGCACCGCCAGGCTGCGGGACCTCGACGGCGTCTTCGACGGCCAGGAGGCCGACTGGGGCGCCGCCTTCGGCAAGTTCGTCGGCGCCGGCGCGGACACGCTGCGCCACTCCATCGACGCCAGCCTCCGGCGGCTGGGCACCGACCACGTCGACCTCTACTACGTGCACGTGGACGACACGGGCACGCCGCTGGAGGAGACGCTGGCCGCGCTGGCCGGCATCGTGCAGGCGGGCAAGGCCCGCTACATCGGCTGGTCGAACGTGCGGACGTGGCGGCTGGAGCGGATCCGCCAGCTCTGCGAGCGGAACGGCTGGCCGGCGCCGGTCGCCGTCCAGCAGCAGCACTCGTACCTGCGCCGCCGGGCCGGGCTATCGCTGGTGTCCATCGTGGACGTCGTGCAGCTGGACTACCTGCGGGCGCACGACGACCTGACGCTGGTGGCGTACTCGCCGATCCTCAAGGGCATCTACGACGACCCGGCGAAGCGGGAGGGGCACTGGGCGATGGACCCGTACGCCGGGCCGGACGCCGACGCCCGCCTCGCCGAGCTCGCCGCGGTGGCGGCGGAGGCCGGCGTGACGCCCAACCAGCTCGTGCTGGCCTGGCTGCTGCGCCAGACTTCGCCGCGGGTGCTGCCGCTGATCGGCCCGCGCACGCTGGAGCAGTTCACCGCGGCCCTGCCCGCCCTCACCGCCACCCTCACCGACGACCAGGCGGCCCGCCTGGACGCCGCCGGCGCCTGACGGGTGCCGGGCGGGGGCGGCGCCTCAGGTACCACCAGGCCGCGGTGGCGAGCAGGGCCACGTCGAGCAGGGCGCCGGGGAGCTTGGTGAGGACAGCCAGACTGAGGCCGTCCGGCAGGGCGAGGTAGGCGCCAGCCACGGCGAGCACGGCCACCAGGCGGCGGGCGCCGGGGCGCGGCTCCGCCGCGGCGAGCAGCGCCACCGGCACGATCAGGTACCAGGCGTACAGCACCGGGCCGAGAAGCACCACCGCGGTGACCGCCCAGCCGCACCGCCGCGCCGCGCCCGCCGGGCCGCGCTCGCGCCAGGCGCCGACGACCAGCACCGCGAGGATCACCCCGAGCGCGGCCAGGCCGGCCACGCGGCCCACAAGCACGGCTTCCTCGTACGCCTGCGGCGCGCCCGCGGCCCGCAGCAGGTACCCGCCGGCCATGCCGAGGCCGGTCGGCAGCGAGGTCCACTGGACGAGCTGACCCGTGCCCGTGAGCGCGGCGACCCAGCCCAGGCCCAGGCCGGTGCCGGCGCTGAGCACCGCGAACGCCACCACCCCGCCGCCCAGCACCGCCCCGGCCGCCCGCGCCAGCCGCCCGCCCCGCCGGCCGGCGCCGGCCACC
>DASQDS010000315.1:0-2293 GCA_035634075.1 Pilimelia sp.
GGGGGTCCGTCACGGTGACGTAGGCGGCGCCGAGGTCGGCGGGCCGGCCGGCGAAGCGCCTGCTGGCCATCCGGCCGCCGGCGACCCTGCCCCGCTCCAGCACGCGGACGCCGACCCCGCCGGCGGCCAACGCCCGCGCACACGCGACGCCGGCGATCCCGGCCCCCACCACCACCACGGACATCCGCCCTCTCTTCCCGGCGACGTCGAGCACAAACAGTCACGCACGGCCCGCGTCCCCCTTCGCCGGTAGGACGACGGCGCTGGGGGACGGGGTGGTGGTGCTGCGCTACCGGGCCCGGCGAGGCCCCTTCGCCCGTGCGAGGACCTTCAGCCGGTCGTCATCCGCCGGCGTCGCGCAGGGAAGTTGGGGAGAGCAGCGGTTGAAGTAGCGCGTCGTCGTGGCCGGTTTTCGGCAACCGACGCGCTACCCCGGCCAGGAGGTCGGCCACCTGGACGCGCGGATCGTCGCGGGAGTCGACCATCAGCAGCCCCGCCAGGGGCGATACCCCGGCCGGCAACGCCCCTGCGCTGCCGGCGTCTGCCGCCGACAGCCCGCCGTCGGCGGCCAGCACCTGCTGCAGGCGCGTCAACCGGTCGGCGGTGAGGGCACTCTGCTCGTCGTGGGTCACCAGCACCCGCCGCCGCCCGCCGCTCCAGAACAGGACCGTTTCGGCCAGCGCCGGCAGCATGGGTTCCAACGGCGGCGGGATCGACCTGTCCTCGTTGTCGAGCCTGGCCAACACAGTCCGCACGTGGGCCGGACTGAGCCCGTCGAGGACCTCATCGGCCCGTGCGCCGAGCCCGCGTCGTACCAGCGCATCCCGGGCCTGGAACAACCGCTCCACGGGCCGGCGACCCGGCCGCCGCCGTTTGGTCCGCACCAGGTCGACGAAGGTTGCCAGAAACCCATGCCAGTCGCTTCCGGCCGCGTGCCTGGCCCGGTACAGCGCGAGCGCGGCCGGACGGTGGTCCTGCGTCAGTCGGGTACCGGCCGCGTACGACGGCTCGGTCAGCAGCAGGTCGACGATCCGGGTGACGAGGAAGTACTCCTTGTCCACCAGGTGGACATGCGCGCGGCCGGCCAGCGCCGCCAGGAACCAGGCCAGAGGTTCACCCGCGCCCGGGCCCCGGAGGAACTGCCCGGACTTGACCTCGGGTGGCGGAAACCGGAACCCGGACCGCAGCGCCGCGAGAAGCCCGATCGCCTCCCCCGCGTCCAGGTCGACACTCGCGTGCGTGATGACCGGGGCCGTCGAATGGAGCAGGTTGGTGCCAGAGAAGCCGGATTCGTCACAGGCGATCTCGACAACGGCGCCCGACACCGCGTCCACCGGTGGTAGCCCACCCTGAAGCGGCGACCTCACCCCCGCCACGCCCGGTGGATCAGGGGAGGACCGGCGCGGGCGCCGGGGTGGCGCGGAAGCGGCGGCGGGCGCCCACCAGGGCCACCCCGCCGATCGCCAGGCCGATCGCCACGGTGCCCAGCAGCGCGAACGAGTCGGGAAGCAGGCCGCCAACCGCGGCGGCGAGGGCGCCGAGCGCCACGTAGGAGCCGGACCACAGCGCGGCGCCGAGGGCGGCGGAGAGGAGGAACCGGCGGTACGACATGTGCAGCCCGCCGGCGGCCAGCGGCACGAGGGCGTTGAGGACCGGCAGGAACGGCGCCACCACGACCACCCGGCCGCCGCCGGTGCGCACCGCCCGCTCGGCGGCCGCCCACCGCGCCTCGCCGATCCAGCGGCCCACCCGGCCGTGGCGCAGCCGGTCACCGAACCGGCGGCCGACGGCGAAGGTGACAGACCAACCCGCGAGGCAGCCCGCCACCACCGCCGCCAGCACACCGGCACCGCTGGCCGGCCCCCGTGCGCCCATCGCGGCGAGTACCGCCACGTCGCCGGGCACCAGCACCCCCACCAGCGGGATGGCGTCGAGCAGCATGACCACCGAGAGCGCCACCGCCACGAGCGCCGTAGGGAGGTCCGCCACCTGTGCCAGCCATCCGGTCATGGCGTTCACGCTATGGGCCGGGACGCGGCGGCACATCGGGGCACCGCCCGGACACGGACCCTGAGGCCTTCTCGGGGGCCTGTCATACAGCCGACGTAGCCAGCCGTCCTACACCCGACGTAGCGCCCGTCATCCATCTCCCCACCCGGGCTCAGGCCGCCCGGCCCCGGGCGCCCCGGACGTCGGGCCAGATCGTCGCCGGCGGGACCCCCAGCCGGCGCAGCAGCCGAACCGACCGGTTCGCCGGGTCGGCGACCAGCCCCCACAGCAGGTGGGTGCCCGT
>DASQDS010000316.1:0-1628 GCA_035634075.1 Pilimelia sp.
GCGAGCCGCGGCGGCGGCCCGGCCCACCCGGCCGGGTCGCCACCGGTGCGCGGCGCGGCCATCAGTGGAAGTCGCCCAGCATGCCGTGCAGCGCGTCGTGCCACGCCGAGCCGTCGCTCGGACCCGGCTGCGGGTGCACCGGGTCGTCCCCGTGCGGGTGCCGCTCGACCGGCCCGGCCGGCGTCGCCGTCCAGCCGACGCTCGCCATGACCCGCTCGAACGTGGCCAACGGCACCACCGTCATCGGGATCGTCTGATGCGCGTGCGGCCAGTTGCCGGTGCCGGCGCGCGCCGCGGCGATGAAGCGGTCGACCCAGGCCTGCGTCTCGGGGGTGGCGTCCTGGATGGTCACGAGGTGCTTGTGGAGTGATGACTGCATGCGCGTCATGCTCGTGCGTGGATCCAGGGCGGGCAATGAAAGGTAGGATTGTCGACTGTGCTCCAGGAGGCGGATCCGGCTGGCGGCCAGCTTCCCGCCGGCCGCGCGGTGCTGGTCGTTGACGACCACCCGGTGGTCCGCCGCGGGATGGCGGCGCTGCTCACGGCCGAGTCCTGGGTCGGCGAGGTCCACGAAGCGGGCACCGTCGAGGAGGCCCGCCGGTCGCTGACCGTCCACGCACCCGGCCTCGCTGTTCTCGATCTGACACTGCCGGACGGCGACGGGGTGGGCCTGCTCCGGGAGCTGCCCACGATCGCGCCGGGCTGCGTCGCCCTGATCGTGACGATGACCAACGACCCCGGGACGGTGCGGGCGGCGCTGGACGCCGGCGCACGGGGCTACGTGCTGAAGGACTCGGCGCCCGACATGATCGTGGCAGCCGTGCGCGCGGTCGCCGGTGGCGGCCGCGTCCTGGGGCCCCGGGTGGACGACGGCCTGGCGGCTCGCCGCGGCGCCGACCGCCCGCCGCCGCCCTTCGACCTGCTGACGCCCCGCGAGCTCCGGTTGGCGCTGCTGCTCGCCGGCGGCCGCACCAACCGGGAGATCGCGGACGACCTGCTGGTCAGCGAGAAGACCGTGCGCAACCAGGTCGCCACGGTCATCGGCAAGCTGGGCGTTGCCGACCGGGTCCAGGCCGTGCTGCTCGCCCACCGGGTGGGGCTGACGGGTTGACGACCCGCGGTCGGTCAGACCGGCCGGCGGCGGCGGCCCAGCCACCACCAGCCGAGGATCGCGGTGTTGAGCACGGTCAGCCCGCCGATGAGCTGCCACAGGCGGGTCAGCGACGGCACGTACCAGGCCGGGAACCACGCGCGGACGAGGAGGTAGCCGTCCGGGTCACCACCGATGCCCACGCCGGCGGCAGGGTTGGTCACGGCCGCGCAGCCGACCAGTCCGAAGATCAACCACGGCCCGAGCACCGGCCAGCGCCCGACCGCGCGGCCGTGCGCCCAGGACCGGTACGCGCCGCCCGCCACGAGCGCCGCGCAGATCAGCAGGACCAGCGCCAGCGCACCGTTGACGAAGGCCGCCGGTCCTTCGTACCCCTCGATGAAGTAGACCTCGCCGGGGTGCGCGGCCCGCGCCCGCGCGGCGGCGGCCCCGACGGCGACGTGGCCCAGCGCCGGCACGACGGGCGCCAGGATGGCGGCACCGGCCTGGACCACCGCCGCCACGGCCAGCAGCTCGC
>DASQDS010000317.1:0-4007 GCA_035634075.1 Pilimelia sp.
GCGGGCGCGGTGCGCACGCCGCCGGGCGGAGCGAGGGGGAACAGGCCGTCGGAGTCCATCACGACGACAGTACCGGCCCACGTGGGGCCGCCGGATATAGTCATATTGGGCGGACTTTCCGCGTGGAAACGCCGGCTGGCCCGGCTCCGCGGAGCCGGGCCAGCCAAGCCAGCCCCAACGAGCCAGCCGGAACGAGAAGGACGGGATCAGCCGCGGCCGGGGCGACGGCCACGGAAGTTGCCGCCCCAGCCGCTGCCGACACCGGCGAGGTGCAGCGCGAGGCAGAAGAGACCGGCAATGGTCAGCGTCATGGGGGTGAATGCGTCACCCAGGTTGGCTTCGACCAGATCGAGCAGCAGCGCGAGGCCGAAGATGATCGCGGCGATGATGGCGAACAAGGCATCCTCCGGGGGTGGTAGTTGGACTCCCAGCAAATACCCAGGGTGCGTTTTTCCTAATCGTCCACGGTGGACTCACCCCGAACCGGCGAGAATTTCGCTCACCGGGCGGAGCCGGGTGCGCAGCAACCGGCCGGCCAGCGCCGTGTCCAGCCGGATCTCGGCCGGCCGGACGAGGCCCGCCTCGGCGATCGTGCTGACCGGCAGCCGGCTGGCGTCGAGGCCGTACCGGCGGGCAACCAGCGCGCCGAGCTGGGGGCGGCTGACCGCCTCCGGCCCGGCCACGTTCACCACGCCGGCGAACCGCGAGTCGACCAGCTCGAGCACCGCCGCGGCGAGGTCGTCCACCCCGACCGGGCACCGGAACTCGTCGCTGAACAGCGCGCCCGCCGCCCGGCCGGTGATGAGGTCGAGGCACAGCCGGACCTGCTTGCTGTGCTCGTCGCCGATGATCAATGAGGTGCGCACCAGCGCGGCGCCCGGGTCCAGCACCCGGACGGCCGTCTCCGCGGCCGCCTTGGCGGCCCCGTACGGCAGGATCGGGGTCGGTGCCTCGTCGTCGGCGTACGGGTCGGGCCGGCCGCCGTGCACCACGTCGCTGGACACGTGCACCAGCCGGGCACCGACCTCCATCGAGGTGCGGGCCAGGTGCGCGGCCCCGTCGGCGCTCACGGCCCAGTCGGCGTACCGGTAGGCGGCGTTGATGACGGCCGTCGGGCGTACCGCCGTCACCAGGTCGCGGACCGCGACGGGATCGCGCAGGTCGAGCCGCTGCCAGTCGATGCCGGCCGCCCGGCCGGCCGCGGTCGCGTAGGTGCCGATGACGCGCCAGCCGACGGCCGGGGCGAGCCGGCAGATCGTCGCCCCCAGGTGCCCGCTGGCGCCGACGACGAGAAGCGTCACGAGGAGCGGTCGACCGGAGCCGCGGTCCCGGCCGTGCCCGCCGCGGCCGGACCGGCCTTCGGCTTGGCGTCGACGCCCGCCTCGGCCCGCTGCCGGCCGGTGATCGGCGTCGGGGCGCCGGTCAGCGGGTCGAAGCCGCCGCGGGTCTTCGGGAACGCGATGACCTCGCGGATCGAGTCGGCCCCCGCGAGCAGCATGCACACCCTGTCCCAGCCGAAGGCGATGCCGCCGTGCGGTGGCGGGCCGAACGAGAACGCCTCCAGCAGGAAGCCGAACTTCTCCGCGGCCTCCGCGGCGCTGATCCCGAGCAGGTCGAAGACCCGCCGCTGTACGTCGGCGCGGTGGATACGGATCGAGCCGCCGCCGATCTCGTTGCCGTTGCAGACGATGTCGTACGCGTACGCGAGCGCCTCGTCCGGCGCCGACTCGAACCTGTCCAGCCACTCCGCGTTCGGCGAGGTGAACGGGTGGTGCACGGCCGTCCAGCCGGTCGCGGCCCCCTCCCCCGCGTCGGTCCTTTCGAACATCGGGGCGTCGACCACCCAGCAGAACGCCCAGGCGCCCTCCTCGACCAGCCCGGCCCGGCGGGCGATCTCCTGCCGGGCGGCGCCGAGCAGCTCCTGCGCCGACCGGCGCTCGGCGTCCGCGGCGAAGAAGACGGCGTCGCCGGGCTTCGCGCCCACGGCGTCGGCCAGCCCCGCCAGGTGCTCCGCGGAGAGGTTCTTCGCCACCGGACCCCGCGCCTCGCCGGTTTCGGCGTCCAGCACGACGTAGGCCAGCCCGCGCGCGCCGCGCGCCTTCGCCCAGTCCTGCCAGCCGTCGAGCTCCTTGCGGCTCTGCCCGGCGCCGCCGGGCATGACCACGGCGCCGACGTACCCGCCCGCGTCGATGGCGCCGGCGAACACCCGGAACTGGGTCCCGCGCAGGTACCCGGTGAGGTCGACGAGCTCCACGCCGTAGCGCAGGTCCGGCTTGTCCGAGCCGTAGCGCGCCATCGCGTCGTGCCAGGTGATCCGCGGGATGGGCGTCACCACGGTGACGCCGGCCAGCTCGCCCCACAGGTCGCGCACGATGGCCTCGCCCAGCTCGATCACGTCGTCCTGGGTCACGAACGACATCTCGATGTCGAGCTGGGTGAACTCGGGCTGCCGGTCGGCCCGGAAGTCCTCGTCGCGGTAGCAGCGGGCGATCTGGTAATACCGCTCCATGCCGCCGACCATGAGCAGCTGCTTGAACAGCTGCGGCGACTGCGGCAGCGCGTACCAGGTGCCGGGTTGCAGCCGGACCGGCACCAGGAAGTCGCGGGCACCCTCCGGCGTCGATCGGGTCAGCGTCGGGGTCTCGATCTCCAGGAAGTCGCGCGCGTGCAGCACCGTGCGGGCGATCTGGTTGGCCCGCGAGCGCAGCCGCATGGCCGCCGCGGGGCCGCCGCGGCGCAGATCGAGGTAGCGGTACTTCAGCCGGACGTCGTCGCCGGCCTCGACGTGGTCGTCCACCGGCAGCGGCAGCGGGGCGGCCTCGGAGAGCACTTCCAGCGTGGTGGCGGTCACCTCGACCTCGCCGGTGGCCAGCTCCGGATTGTCGTTGCCGGCGGGCCGCCGGCCCACCTCGCCGGTCACCGCGACGCAGAACTCGTTGCGCAGCGCGTGGGCGAGCTCCATACCCTCGCGGAACACCACCTGCACGACCCCGGAGCCGTCCCGCAGATCCACGAAGATGACCCCGCCGTGATCCCGCCGCCGGGCGACCCACCCGGCCAGCGTCACGGTCGTGCCGGCGTGCGAGGCGCGCAGGCTCCCGGCGTCATGCGTACGGATCACGGTGTCTCCTCGTCAGCGAAGCGGCGATCGGGCCCATTCTCGCAGGCGCCCGAGGACCGTTTCACCCGACTTCCGCCCCGCCGCGGGTTGGATGCTGGTGCCGGCGGCGTCGTGACCGACGAGGACCTGGCCCGCGTGAGTGCTCACCTCGGCGCCCTGGAGACGATCAGCGAGGACAAGCACCGGCGCAGCCTCGACCGGCTCGCCCAGTTCGACAGCAAGGCCACTGCTGCGTGAACGGCCTCGTCCTCGACACCTCGGCGCTGCTCGGCTACGCCCTGGAGCCGATCTTCGCCATTCCCACCCGGCTGTCCCGCCCGTAACGCGGCCGAAACAGCCCGGTGCCAGCATCTGTGCGCGCCCGTCGTCCCGTACCCGGAGGTCCGGTTGTTCCTCACCCCCCACGAGCAGGAGCGGCTGCTGATCCATGTAGCCGCCGACGTGGCCCGGCGCCGCCGCGAGCGCGGCCTGCGGCTGAACCACCCGGAGGCCACCGCCGTGCTCACCGCCTTCGTGCTGGAGGCGGCCAGGGACGGGCGCACCGTGGCAGAGCTGATGGAGGCCGGCCGGCACGTCCTGCGCCGGGAGGACGTGCTGGACGGGGTGCCGGAGATGCTCGCCGAGGTGCAGGTCGAGGCGACGTTCCCGGACGGCACCAAGCTGGTCACCGTGCACGAGCCGATCTCGTGACCGGCCCCGTGATCCCCGGTGAGCTGCTGCCCGGCGACGGGCTGATCGAGCTCAACGCCGGCCGGCCGGTCCGCACGCTGGGCGTGACGAACACCGGCGACCGGCCTGTCCAGGTCGGCTCGCACTACCACTTCGCCGAGGCGAACCCGGCGCTGGAGTTCGACCGGGCCGCCGCGCGCGGGCACCGCCTCGCGGT
>DASQDS010000318.1:0-1518 GCA_035634075.1 Pilimelia sp.
TGATCGCGCGGAAGCCGAGGCTGACCCGGGTCGGCGGCGGCTTGGGGCAGTCGCGCACCGCCAGCACCGTCCGCTCGTCGGACACCGCCGGCGTCCCCGGGAAGATCGAGGCGACGTGGCCCTCGGGACCCACGCCCAGCAGCAGCAGGTCGATGCGCGGCAGCGGCTGTCCCTCCGGCGCCGCCGCGGCCAGCTGGTCGGCGTACCAGGCGGCGGCGTCCTCCGGCTCGGCGAAGCCGGCGTCCGAGGCCGGCATCGCGTGCACCCGCTCGGCCGGGACGCCGGCCGGGTCGAGCAGCGCGCGGCGGGCGCCGAGCTCGTTGCGGTCGTCGTCGGCGGCGGGCACCCAGCGCTCGTCGCCCCACCAGACGTCGACCGCGGTCCAGTCCAACCGCTCGCGCACCGGCTCGCGGACCAGGTCGGCGACCCGCTCGAGGACGGCGGTGCCGATGCCGCCGCCGGTGAGGACCACCGACGCCGTCCCGTGCACCGCCTGCGCGGCGGCCAGCCGGGCGACGAGGGCCGCGCCGACGGCGCGGGCCAGCCGGTCGGCGTCGGGCTCGACGACGACGTCCGGCACGGGGCGCCCCGGCTCGGCCGACCGGGCGGCGATCCGCTCACCGTGAGGGGGCGTCACGGGACGACCTGCCCGGCGTCGCGTGCGCCCTGGTCGGCGTCCTCGATGCCCTGCTGGGCGACCTCGTCCGTGCCCTCCGAGTCCGGGGGGACGGCCGGGAGCGTCTCCCCGCCGCTGCCGGCGTTCGCCTCGGCAGGGTCGAACCACACGTGCTTGCGCACGGGTGAACGCTCGGTCAGGTCGGGGACGCCGGTGGTGGACCCCAGCGCCTCGGCGTAGGGCTCGTCGGGGTCCAGCCGGCGCAGCTCCTCACCGACCAGGTCGCCGAGCTGGCGGTCGGGCAGGGCCACGGTCGCCTCCGGCCGGTACGGCTGGCTGATGACCGCCCCGCCGCGCCGGTCGGCCGCCACCCGCACCTGCTCGTCCTGGTCGAGTTCCAGCACCACGGCGGAGACGCCGCTGGGGCCGGGGCGCCGCTCGCCGGACACCACCGGGGTGTCGACGCCGCAGCGCGCGGTCAGCCAGCCGGCCAGCAGCAGCGCGGTGGCGTGCCCCGGGTCGCCCTCCACCCGGCCGCCCAGCACCCGGACGGCGTCGCCGCGGCGCCCGGACACCGAGTCCACCGTCGAGGTGAGCGTGGAGCGCCACGGCGTGCTGCGGGTCCAGGCCAGGTCGGTGTCGCCGGGGGCGTAGTCCTCGGCGCGGGCGTGCAGCGCGGCCAGCTGGTCCGCGGCCAGCGAGCTGTCGGTGATCCGCCGGTCGGCGATCACCGCGAGCGCGTCGGTGGCCAGCTGCTCCGGCGGCGTGCCGTGCCACCAGGTCACCACGGGGGCGTCGGCGGCCAGCAGCGGCAGCACCACCGACTCGGCGTGCAGCGCCAGGCGGCCGTACATCCGCATGACCACGGCCTCGCCGGGGCCCAGCCGCCCGCCGATGAGCAC
>DASQDS010000319.1:0-9433 GCA_035634075.1 Pilimelia sp.
CGTGCCGCGGGTGGCCGGGCCCGCGTAGGGTTTCCTTGGCAGATCGATGCGATGGAGGAGCCACCGCCGCGCGGCCCGCGTGGTGGCGGCAGCGTGGGGGCGATGGCGATGGCGGCGGGTGACCCGGGCGCGGCGGCCGCCGGGGCGCGCACGCGCGGCGCACCCGTCGACCGGGCGCTGGCCGAGCTGGCCAAGGTGCGCCGGGTGGCCGCCGCCTCCGAGCGCCACGACCTGGTGGAACGCGTGGACGCCGCGCGCGCCGTCCTGCTCGTCGCCGACGTGCCGGTGGCGGTGGTCGGCGAATTCAAGCAGGGCAAGAGCACGCTGGTGAACGCCCTGCTGCGCACCGATGTGTGCCCCGTGGACGCCGACATCGTCACCGCCGTGCCAACGATCATCACGTACGGTGTGCCGCCGGCGGTGCTGGGCTACCCGACGGCGGCCAGCGGCGAGGCCGAGCCCGACCCGGTCAGCGTGCCGTTCGCCAAACTGCGCGACTACGTGACCGAGGCGGCGGCCGGGGCGGTGGAGCTGCGGTCCGTGGAGGTGCGGCTCGACCGGGCCCTGCTGCGGGGCGGGCTGTCCTTCATCGACACCCCGGGCGTCGGGGGGCTGAATTCGGCGCAGGGCAACCTGACGCTGGGCACGCTGCCCCTGGCCCGCGCCGCCCTGTTCGTCACCGACGCCGCGCAGGAACTGACCGCGCCCGAGATGGATTTCCTGGCCCGGACGGTGGAACGCTGCCCGTCCGTGATCTGCGTCGTGACCAAGACCGACCTGCACGTCGAGTGGCGGCGCATCGTGGAGCTCAACCACGGCCACCTGGCCCGCGCCGGGCTGTCGGTGCCGATCGTGCCGGTCTCCTCCTTCCTGCGGCTGCGGGCCGGCGCGAAGGACAGCGCCGCGCTCAACGCCGAGTCGGGTTTCCCGCCGCTCCTGGACCTCCTGCGCAAGGTCGTCGCGGGCGCGGACCTGGCGGCGGCCCGCGTCGCGCAGCAGGAGGTGGCGCTCGTGTCGTCGCAGTTGCGCGAGCAGCTCGGCGCCGAGCGGGCCGCCGTGCGCGACCCGGCGGTGGGCGCCGAGCTGGCCGAGCGGTTGGCGGAGAAGGCGCGCCGCGCGCAGGGCCTGGCGGCCGGCACGGCGTCCTGGCAGACCGTGCTCACCGACGGGATCCAGGACCTGACCACGGACGTCGACCACGACCTGCGGGAGCGCCTGCGCGGCATGCTCCGCCGGGGCGAGGCGCTGCTGGACGCGTCCGACCCGAAGGACACCTGGCGCGAATTCGAGGCGTGGGCGGCCCGCGAGGCCAGCGCCGCCGCGGTGGACAACCTGTTCGCGCTGCTGGCCCGCACCGAGCAGCTCGCCCGGGAGGTGGCTGAGCGCTTCAACCTCGACTACGACAGCATCGACCTGGACCTGCCGGCGCCCACCGTGTCGCTGGCCCGGGTGAGCGGCCTGGATCCCCGGTTCGACAAGTCGTCGATGCGGCAGTTCCTGGGCGCCTTCACGGCCGCCCGGCTGACGTACGGGGGCCTGTTCATGCTGGGGGCGTTCGGCAGCCTGCTCCCATTGACGTTCGCCGCGCCGCTCGGGCTCGCCGTCGGCCTGGCGCTGGGGCGCAAGCTGGTCCGCGACGAGCGCGAGCGGCAGGTGGAGCAGCGGCGGCTGCAGGCCAAGCAGGAGCTGCGGCGGTACGTCGACGAGGTCGCCTTCGTGGTCGGCAAGGACTCCCGCGACGCGGTGCGCCGGACCCAGCGGTTCCTGCGCGACGAGTTCACCGCCCGCGCGGGCCTGGCGCAGCGCTCGTCCACGCGGGCGCTGGCCGCGGTGCGGGAGAGCGGCCAGCTCGCGGAGCCGGAGCGGGCCCGCCGCGCCCGCGATCTCGACTCGCGGTGGGCGGACCTGGACAAGGTCAAGGAGCCGACGCCGGCCACGCCGGCGGTGGCCCCGGCCGTCCGGCCGGTCCGGCGGTCCGCGTGACCGACCACCTGCTGGACCGGGTCCGCGCGGTGCTGGCGCGGGCCCGCCTGGAGCTGCCCGAGCCGGTTGCGCGCGAGCCGCTGGCCGTGGCGCTGCGCCGGCTGGACGAGCCCCTCCGGGTGGCGATCGCGGGCAAGGTCAAGGCGGGCAAGTCGACCCTCCTGAACGCCCTGGTGGGCGAGGAACTGGCGCCGACCGACGCGGGCGAGTGCACCCGGATCGTGACCTGGTACAGCGACGGCCCGGCGTACCGGGTGCGGGTCCACCTGACCGGCGCGGCGCCGGAGCTGCGGCCGTTCGACCGGGTCGCCGGCGCCCTGCGGATCACGCTGGGCCGCCCCGCCGAGGAGGTCGACCACCTGGAGGTGCAGCTGCCCAGCCGGCGGCTGCGCGAGCACACGCTCATCGACACCCCGGGCCTGGCGTCGCTGTCCACCGAGGTGTCGTTCCGGACGACGGCCTTCCTCGCGGCCGACGACGACCGGGCGGCGGAGGCCGACGCGGTGGTGTACCTGCTGCGCCACATGCACGGCAGCGACCTGCGGTTCCTGGAGGCGTTCCACGGCGACGACCTGGCCCGCGGCTCCCCGATCAACGCGGTCGGCGTGCTGTCCCGGGCGGACGAGATCGGCGGCTGCCGGCTGGACGCGATGGCGGCGGCCGGCGCGGTCGCCGAGCGCTACCACGGCGACGAGCGGCTGCGCCGGCTCTGCCCGGTCGTCGTGCCCGTCGCCGGCCTGCTCGGGCTGGCCGCCGCGACGCTGCGCGAGGAGGAGTATCGCCAGCTGTCCACGGTGGCCGCGGCGCCCACCGCCGAGGTGGTCGAGCTGCTGCTCACCGCCGACCGGTTCGCCGCCGGCGACACCCCCATCGACGTCTCCGAGCGGGACCGGCGGCAGTTGCTCGCCCGGCTGGGCCTGTTCGGCGTACGCCTGGCGGTGCACCTGCTCCGCGAGGGCACGGTGGCCGACTCGGCGGCGCTGGCCCGCGAGCTGACGGCGCGCAGCGGGCTGGACCGGCTGGGGGAGATCCTGGCCGCCCAGTTCACCGGGCGCAGCCGGGTGCTGAAGGCCCGCTCGGCGCTGGCCGCGCTCGATGCGGTGCTGCGCGCCGCGCCGGCCGGGGCCGCGGGGGTGGTGGGCCCGCTGCTGGCCGAGGCGGAGGGCATCCGCGCCAGCGCCCATGAGTTCGTCGAGCTGCGCCTGCTGCACCTTTTGCGGTCCGGCCGGCTGCCCGGGCGGCCGGAACAGCTCGCGGATCTGGAACGCGTCCTGGGCGGGTCGGGCGCCGAGCCGGCCGCCCGCCTGGGGCTGCCGGGCGATGCCGTGCCGGAGCGCCTGCTCACCGCCGCCGGGGAGGCGCTGGGCCGCTGGCAACGGCTGGCCGAGCACCCGCTGACCGGCCGCGAGCTGCGAACGGCGGCCCGCGCCGCGGCCCGCAGCTGCGAAGGCATCCTGGCCGCCCAGACCACCCCCCACCCCGCCTGACCCCGCCACCCACCCGCCGTCTCCCGGATCTTGGTCCCGTGACCCCCGAAATCGGTGGCCCGGGACCAAGATCCGCCGGGGTGCGGCCGGGTGGACCCGACGGCGTGGGGCGCGGGGGGGTGGGGGGCAGCGCGGGCGGGGCCGGGGTGCCCGGCCGTAGTGGGATCGTTGCCGTCCGACGTGGCCGACCGGGAATCTGGGCGCACAGTCCATGATCGACGCAGAAGTGGCGGGCGGGGCGGCGTGTCCGTGGAAGTGGGCGGGCGTGGCGCCGAGACTGGTGCGTTGTGGCCGAGCAGGGAGGGGACGAGACGGTGCTGACGGACAAGGTCGCCGTGGTCTACGGTGCGGGCGGGCCCATCGGCGGAGCGGTGGCGCGGGCGTTCGCGCGGGAGAACGCGCTGGTGTTCCTCGCCGGCCGGAGCAGCGCCCCGCTGGACGCCGCCGTGACGGAGATCCGCGCCGCGGGCGGCGCCGCGGAGGCGGTGCAGGTCGACGCCCTTGACGAGGCGGCCGTCGATGCCTTCGTCGACGGGGTGGTCGACACGGCCGGCCGCATCGACGTGTCGGTCAACGTCATCTCGTACGGGGACGTGCAGAAGCCGCTGCTGGAGATCTCGGTCGACGACTTGCTGCGGCCCATCGACGCCGCCATGCGGACGCATTTCCTGACCACCCGGGCGGCGGCCCGGCACATGATGGCGCGGGGCACCGGGGTCGTCCTGGCGTTCGGTGGGTCCGGGCCGCAGACGTTGCCGGGGCTGGGCGGATTCAAGATCGCATTGGACGCCCTCGAAGGGCTGCGCCGGCAGTGGGCGTGCGAGCTGGGGCGGCACGGTATCCGCGTCGTCACCATCACCACGGGCGGCGTGCCGGAGTCGGTGCCGGCGGACTTCCCCGGCCGCGACGCGATCGCCGGCTCGATCCGCGAGGCCACCCTGCTCGGCCGGGCGGCGACGCTCGCCGACGTGGGCGACGTCGCCGCGTTCCTCGCGTCCGACCGGGCACGCACGATCACCGCGTCGGACGTCAACATCTCCTGCGGTGCCATCGTGACGTAACGGACCTCAAGGACGCCGGTCAGGCGGCGAGGGCGGCCGCCTCGTCGGCCAGCAATCCGCGCAGGAAGTCGCTGCGGTCCCGGTGGGCGGCGCCCAGCATCCCCCGGCTCGGCATCTCGACGATCATCAGCAGGTAGAGGTGCAACCGGTACAAAGCCAACCGGCGCAGCGCGGCCACGTCCAGCGCCGGCGGGTGGCCGGACTCCTCGGCGTAGCCACGCAGGAAGGGGTGGTCGGGTTCGTCCTCGATCCGGCGGAACAACGCCGCGGCGGTGAAGTCCATCAGCGGGTCCGCGAAGAGGCTCCGCTCCCCGTCCACCAACCCGGTCAGCCCCAGCGCCCCCGCCGCGCCGGCAGGTGCGGCGAGGACGTTGCCGTCCCACAGGTCGAAGTGGACCAGCGCCGGCCGGCGCACCGCGGCCAGGGCCGCGGCGTGCCGCGCCACCAGGTCGCGGATCCGGCCCGCCGGGACCGGCAGGCGCACGCCCCACGTGTCGGCGTCGGCCAACAGGTCCTCGACCATCGCGGTGAAGGCGGCGGCCCAGCTGGCGTCGCGCGGCCGGTCGCCGGAGTAGCCGAACGCCGGGCCAGTGATCCGGTGCTGCCGGGCCGCGGCCGCGCCGAGCTGCCACCGGACCGGTGCGTCGGCCAGCCCGGGGTCGGCCTGGGCCAGTTCCGTCAGGGCCGTGCCGGGCAGCAGGGTGGTGAACAGCCACTCGCTGTCGCACACGGCCGGGTCGGCGCCGTGGTGCAGCAACGCGGGCACGGGCAGGCCGGGCGCCGCCGCGCCGATGAGCCGGCAGTACGCGGCCTCGGCGGCGGCCAGCCCGCGCTCATACCGCAGCAGCGGGACCGCCGGCAGCGGCGCCACCTTCAACACCACCGCCCGCCCGTCGGTCAGGAGCGCCCGCCACACGGCCGCGAACCCGCCGCCGGACAGCTCCGCGCACTCCACCACGCCGGTGCCCGGGCCGAACGAGGCCGCCGCGAGCCGCGCCACGTCCGCCGGGGCCAGCGCCGGCTTCGTCGGGCTCCGGTACCCGTCCCCGCCGCCGGTCACGTGCGCCCTCGGCTGGCCGGTGCCGCGTCGGCCGCGTGCCACCGGCGCTCCACCGCGCCGGCGGCGGCCGCCTGCACCAAGCCCGTGACTCCCAGCCGCCGAGCAATGGCCAGCCGCCGAGTGATGGCCGGCCGCCGAGTGATGGTCAGCTCCCGTGGACGCCTCATGGCGACGGACAGTACCGCCCGTCCGAGATCGGCGGCCCCGTCAGGGCACCGCCTCGCACTTCGGCGCGACGGCGGCGTACCGCGTGCAGAAACTGTTCGCCTCCGCGAGCGAACCCAGGTCGTCGTGCAGGAGCACGAAGAAGCCACCGGCCGGGTCGTCGAGCTCGGCGGAGGTGGTGCTGTCCACCAGCCGGACGGGCACGTTCGCGGCGCGCAGCTTCTCCAGCGCCGCCTGGGCCGCCGCGCGCCCCTCGCCGTCGCGCCGGGGGAAGACGTCGAGCTGGGCGTACGGCCGGCGGACCGGCGCCTCGGCGGCCGGGGCACCACCGGGGGCACCGTCGCGGCCGGGCAGCCACGACGGCAGCCCACCGCGCCACACCCCGGCGGCGGAGGCCGCCAGCACCAGCACCACCGCCAGCACGGTCGCCGCCCGCGGCGTGAGCCGCGGCCGCACCGTCCCGGTCGCCTCCACCGTGGCCAGTGGTGGTTCGTCGGCGGCGCCCACGGCGTCGCGGCAGGACACCAGCACCGCGTACGGCCGGCGGGTGCCGATCAGCGGGACACGCGGCCGGGCCTCGATCCGCGCCGCGGCGGTGCCGGCGCCCGGCACGTCCACGGCGGCCGGCGTGACCTCCACCCGCCCGCCGGGCGGGTCCAGCCGCGCGGTGACCGCCAGGGTCAGCGCCTCGTCCCCGCGGTTCACCAGGGTCACCGCGTACCCGTGCGGCCGGCGCCGGGCCGGCTCGGCCACGATCGTGGCGTCGAGCCGCTCGGCCTCCCGCACGCCGAGCAGCCCGGTGGCCCGGCCCGCAACCGTGCCGTACCGCAGATCCTCCGCCTGCACGGTGAAGGGCAGCAGCGTGGCGCTGGGCGGCACGTCCGCCGGCGGCCGGAAGACGACGTCCACCGGCGCGGAACCGCCGGCCGCCAGGTCCACCACGGCGGGATCGGTGTGCGCCCAGGCGCCCGCGCGGCTGCGGGCCACGGCCAGCCGCAGCGACACCGCCTCGCCGGACCGGTTGCCCACCTCCACCCGCACCCGCGTCTCGACGCCCGGCACCAGGCCCACGGTGGTCTGCGGGACGGTCAGCTCGACGTCCATCAGCGGGTCATGTCAGCGGCGCCGCGGGGGTCGCGGCGTCGGCGTCGGCCGGGGCGGCGGGATCGAGCGGCGTGGCCCGCGGGTCGAGCGCGGAGCCGCCGGAGTGCAGCTCCAGCGCGTCGCCGAAGCCGTCCGCGTCGGTGTCGGCGGCGGCCGGGTTGAAGCCCAGCGCCTGCTCAAGCGCGTCGTCGAGGCCGTCGGCGTCGCCATCGACCTGGTCGGTGGCGAAGCTGCCGTCGAGGTGCCCGTCCGAGTCGCTGTCCGGCGACGTCGGGTCCAGGCCCCGGGCCAGCTCGAACGCGTCGTTCAGGCGGTCGCCGTCGGAATCGCCGCGCCGGGCGTCCGTCTTGGACGTGACGAGCTCGTAGCTGTCCGGCAGGTTGTCGCCGTCGGTGTCCGCCCGCAGCGGGTCGAGGCCCATCCGGCGTTCCAGGGCGTCGGTCAGCGCGTCGCTGTCGCTGTCGGCGCCGCCGAGCTGCGGGGGCGCCTCGGGCGGCGCCTCCACCACGCTGGCGGCGGCCACCGGCTCGGCCGGCGGGGCCGGCGGGGGCGGCGCCGCGGCCACCGGCGTGGCCGTGCCGTCGGAGATCCCGGGCAGCACCGCCGCGTACTCGAACCGGTCCTTCGCGCTCGATTCGAGGACGCCCTTGCGCGGGTTCATGGCCTCTACCGTGCGGCCGCCCCCCAGGCTGATGGCGACGTGCGCGCCCGGCGTCCGGCCGTCGCCGGGCCGGGGCTCCCGGTCGAACGAGAACAGCAACGCCCCCGGGGTGTCCTTGGCCTGGTCGACCGGGATCAGCAGGCCGCGTTCCTTCAGGTGCAGATACTGCGCGGTGGCGCCGTCGGGGATCTTCACGCCGGCCTGGTGCGCGGCCCACTGGGTCAGCTCGGAACAGTCGAACGTCTCCGGGTCGATGTCCTTGAGCTTGGCCTCCGCGCCGAACACGTAGGTGTCGCCGATCTGCGCGCGGGCCACGTCGAGGAACTTGTCCAGCGCCGCGTTGTCGGCGTCGCCGCCCGTGGCACCGTCGGCCGACACCGGGTTGCCGTAGCCGGGCGTGCCGGTCCAGACGCCGTGCCCGGGGCCGTCGCCGTAGGCCACGGCGGCCTCCTGCGCGGCCTCCCGGTGGCGCAGGTAGCGCGCGCCGGCGCCGCCGTGGGTGACCGTCCAGGGGGAGATGTCCTCGCCCTTCTGCGACACCGCGTACGCCGCCTTGGCGTTCTGGAGCGGGTCGTACAGATCGTACTTGTCGGCGAGGCCCGGGTGGGCGCGGGCGTTGATCTGCCACAGGCCGCGCGAGTCCTCGCCGACCGGGTTGTGCGCCCGGCTGTTCCCCCCGGACTCCGCCAGCGCGACCGCGGTCATGGTGGTGGCCTCGTCGGGGTTGAACCCGGCGCGCCGAGCAAAGCCGTAGATCTGCTCCGCTGAATACCTGGGCATAGCGCCGAGCGTAGAGCCCCGGGTAAAGCCCGCAAAGGCCCGCCCGGCCATCGTTGCGCCGGCGGCGTGACATGCCCTAAAGGGCAAAGTCGGTGCGCTGTTCCGGGCGCCGTGACGCACATTCTTCGAGGTAGGACGGAAATACGACAGACAGCGGCACCGGACGGCTGTTGTCCCTCATCTTCGGCTGGTCGCATCATGTAGGCGCGCTCGGCCGGTGATCAAGTCGGGCCGGCCCCATCGGAGGTGGTGTTCATGCAGGCGCGGAGGCCACCGTCCGTCTGGATCGACGACAGTCACGCGATCGTCCGCCGCGGGATGGCTGCCTGTTTGCAACAGGCGGGATTCGTCGTACGCGGCGAGAGCGCCGCGCTCCTGCCGGTGCCGACGGTCGCCAACCTGGACGTGCTGGTCTTCGAATCCGAGGGCAGCGCGCTGCGCCGGGCGGTCCGGCTGGCCGGCACCTCCACGAAGCTCGTCGCCACCCTGCGCACGGCGTCCGAGCAGCAGGTGCGCGAGATCGTCGACGCGGGCGTCGGCGCCGTGCTGCCACACGCGACACTCACCCCGGAAACCCTGGTCACCAGCCTGCGCGCGGTCGTCGCCGGCACGGTGGCGCTACCGGGCGACCTGCTGGCCCGGCTGCTCCTGCACGTGACGCAGGCGTCCAACCTGGGTCCCGGGGGCCTCAACGCCCGCGAGCGCTCGGTGCTGCGGCTGCTGGCCGAGGGCATGGACACCAGGGGCATCGCGGAGGACCTGTGCTTCTCGGAGCGTACGGTCAAGAACGTGGTCCACGACGTGCTGACGAAACTCAACTGCCGGACCCGCGCACAGGCGGTCGCGCTCGCCACCCGGGAAGGCGTCATCTGACCCGCCATGCCGAGCGACGCCGGGCCGTGGGCCGTTCTCGCCGACACGCTGCTCCAGCGTGAGGCGCTGGTCTGCCGCCTGGCCGAGGGGCGGCCGCCGCGGGACTTCGCCGGGCTCTACGTCGGACACGAGGATCTCGAACGCATCCTCGCGACGCTGCCCGGCCTGGACGGACCGGGTCCGGCGGCGGTGGACGGCGTCCGCGAGCAGGTGCGCGGGCGGGTGGCCGAGGCGCGGGCGGGGATGGCCGCCGCGCTGG
>DASQDS010000320.1:0-23605 GCA_035634075.1 Pilimelia sp.
CTGCGCGTTCGGTCACCCCACGCCACCCCCCTGCGGCGCTGGGTGTGACCCGCGCGCGGCACCCCCCGGCCCGCGCCCCGGCGTCGCTGCGAAGTGCCCCCGCCCCATGGGCGCCACCGATGAGGACGCCGTACCCCCCTCCTCGCTGGCCCGCCCCGTACGAGCAAGGAGAACACCCTCAGTGCGAACGTTCCGAACAACACCACGACCGACGGCACGCTGGTGACGATCTGGGACTGCACCGCTGGTCCCGCGTTTAACCCCCCCACGAGGAGAGCGTCATGGAAATGAATCGTCGTAATGTGCTGGCCGCCGGTGTGGTGAGCGCCGGCGCCGCCGGGTTGGCCGCCACCGGGGTCCGGCTCGCGGGGTCCGCCGAGGCCGTGACCGTGCCCGGTGTCACCGAGACCGTCTACCTGACCGGGACGGACGCGGACAACACCGTCCCGTGGGAGTTCCGCGTCGCCAAGGGTCGCCGCGCCAACGTGTGGAGCACCATCCCCACCCCGTCCAACTGGGAGATGCAGGGCTTCGGCACGTACAAGGCCGGCTGGAACCTGGACACGGGTGAGATCGGCACGTACCGCCACAACTTCACCCCGCCGACCACCTGGTCGGGGCGGCGGGTGTTCATCGTCTTCGAAGGGTCGATGACCGACACCACGGTGCGGGTCAACGGCACCCAGGCCGGCGCGACCCACCAGGGCGGCTTCTACCGCTTCCGGTACGACATCACCTCGCTGCTGCGGCTGGGCCAGTCCAACACCCTCGAGGTGACCGTCGTCCGCGACTCGGCCAACAACTCGATCAACGAGGCCGAGCGGCGCGGCGACTACTGGAACTTCGCCGGGATCTACCGGCCGGTGTACTTGCAGGCCCACCCCGCCAGCCGGATCGATCGGGTGGCGATCAACGGTCTGGCCAGCGGCGCGTTCACGGCCGACCTCTTCCTCGCCGGGGTGAGCGGCGCGGCCCGGGTCGTCGGGCAGATCAAGCGGCTGGACGGCACCAACGTCGGCTCGTCGTTCACCACGTCGGTCTCCTCCGGGGCGACCCGCGTGACCGTCAACACGTCCGTGTCGAACCCGGCGCTGTGGTCGGCGGAGGCGCCGAACCTGCACCGGGTCGAGTTCCGGCTGGAGAACACCAGCGGCGCGCTGCTGCACACCGTGACGGAGCGGTTCGGCTTCCGGACCGTCGAGGTGCGTAACGGCAGCGGCATCTACGTCAACGGCAGCAAGGTGCTGCTCAAGGGCACCAACCGGCACACGATCTGGCCGACGCTCGGTCGCGCGTCCAGCCCGCGGCTGGCCCGCCTGGACATCCTCCTGATGAAGGAGATGAACAACAACGCGGTGCGGATGTCGCACTACCCGCCGGACACGTTCTTCCTCGACCTGTGCGACGAGCTCGGCCTGTACGTGATCGACGAGCTGGCCGGCTGGCAGAAGCGCTACGACGAGAACGTCGGCGCGCCGCTGGTGGCCTCGATGGTCCAGCGGGACGTGAACCACCCATCGATCGTGTTGTGGGCCAACGGCAACGAGGGCGGCTGGAACACCGCGCTGGACGACGACTACGCCACCCACGACATCCAGCGGCGCCGCGTCATCCACCCCTGGGCCAACTTCAACGGCCTCGACACCGACCACTACGAGACGTACGACAGCACCCGCAGCAAGCTCGCCGCCTCGGCCATCCACCTGCCGACGGAGTTCCTGCACGCGCTCTACGACGGTGGCGGCGGCGCGGGCCTGAACGACTACTGGAACGCGATGCTCGCCGCCCCGCGCAGCGCCGGCGGGTTCATCTGGGCGTACGCCGACGAGGGGATCGTCCGGGCGGACCGCAACAACGTCATCGACGTGGCCGGCAACGCCTACCCCGACGGCATCGTCGGGCCGTACCGGGAGAAGGAGGGCAGCTTCTTCGCGGTCAAGGACATCTGGTCGCCGGTGCAGCTGTCCAACCCGTCCTACTACACCGCCACGTTCCCGACGGGCTTCACCAACAGCGTCAACGTGACCAACCGGTTCGACATGACCAACCTGCAGCAGTGCGCGTACCGGTGGCAGCTGGTGCGGTTCGCCGCGCCGAGCGCCGCCAACACCGCCCCGACGGTGATCGCCTCGGGCACGGCGACATCGCCGAGCATCGCGCCCGGGGCGAGCGGGTCGATCCCGCTGGGCCTGCCGTCGAACTGGGCCGACGCGGACGCGTTGCAGTTCACCGCGACCGGCCCGGACGGGCGTGAGATCAACAGCTGGACCTGGACCATCAAGAAGGCCGCCGACCACGCCGGCCGGATCGTGGTCCCGGCGACCAGCGGCACGGTGGCCGTGACGGAGACCTCCGGTGAGGTCGCCATGACCGGGGGCAACACCCGGGTGACGATCAGCAAGAGCACCGGCCGGTTGACCGGGGTGACCCGCGACGGCGTCGCGGTGTCGCTGAACAACGGCCCGTCCCTGGCCACCGGGTCGGCGACGTTCAGCCGGCTCACCCACGGCCGCGACGGCACCGGGTACTTCGTCGAAGCGACCTACAGCGGTGACCTGATCTCCGTGCGGTGGCGGCTGGACGCCAGCGGGTGGCTGCGGATGGACTACGGCTACCGCCGCACCGGCGCGAACAACTTCGTCGGCGTCAACCTGGATTACCCCGAGGCCAACGTCCGCGCCGTGACCTGGCTGGGCCGCGGCCCCTACCGGGTCTACAAGAACCGCATGCGCGGGGTGCACCCGGGGGTGTGGAGCAAGAACTACAACAACGCGGCCACCGGCGCGAGCGGCTGGCAGTACCCCGAGTTCAAGGGCTACCACGCCGACACCTACTGGGCCGCGCTGCGGACCAGCCAGGGCACGATCACGATGGTCACTCCCAACGAGGGCGTGTTCCTGCGGCTGTTCACCCCGGCCAACGGGCCCAGCCCGATGACCGCCACGGCGCCGTACCCGGCCGGCGGGATCTCCTTCCTGGACGGCATCCCGGCTATCGGCAACAAGTTCCACACCGCGTCCCAGCTGGGCCCCGAGAGCCAGCTGTACGTGGCGACCGGCGAGTACCGCCGCACCGTGCACTTCCGCTTCACCGCCTGACCGGCGGCGCCTGACCGGCGCCCCCAACGGCACGTCGTCCGCGCCACGCTCCACCCGAGCGTGGCGCGGACCCGTGTCCGGGGCCGGGTTGCCGCGGCGCGGGACGCCGTCAGGCGAACCAGGCCATGGCCTGCCCGTGCCCGCGGGTCCAGGCGAGCGGGGTCCCGTCCAGGGCCAGCACGTTGTGCAGCGACTCGCCCGGTGGTTCGGGCAGCGCGGCGTAGCGGAGCACGTCCGGGTCCTCGACCGCGACCCAGTGCCCGGGCAGGCCGCGTACCACCTCGACGAACGCCGCCCGCCGCGGCGGTGGCACCTGGTACAGCACCGAGGTGTGGAACACCACCAGCGTCGCGTCGCCCGGCGCCCGCGCGGCCAGCGCCGGCAGGTCGTCCACCAGGTCGCCGCGCACGAGCAGCGGCGGCTCGGCGGCGGCCACCGCAGCCGCGGCCCGCAGCCGGGCGCGGCGGTGCGCGTGCTCCGGCCAGATGAGCGCGTCGAGCCACGCGACGTCCGCGGGTTCGGCCACGTCGAGCGGGTTCAGGTCCAACCCGGCCCGCCACACCACATCGGGTACGCCGGCCGGCAGCGGCACGCCCGTCGCCGCGCACTCGAGGACCGGTGCGCCGGCGCCGATGGTGTGCTCGCCATAGCGGTAGGCGTACCGGTCGGGGTAGAGGCACAGCCCGGCGGAGGCGCCAACCTCCAGCAGGGCGAGCGGCTGCGGCAGCGCGGCCAGCACCGGCAGCAGCAGGGCACACCGGCCGGCCTCGTTGGTCTGGGTGGCCCGGGCGTCGACCGCGGCCCGGATGGCCGGCCAGTTCCCCGTCAGGAAGCCGCGGAACGCGGCGGGATCCGCCACCGGGCCGCCGAGGAACCGGACGGCGGCGAACAGCAGGTTGGGTTGCCGCTTGCCCGGCGGCAGCGTGCTGAGCAGCGCCAACACCTCGTCATCGCGGGCGATGGCGCGCGCCAGGCGGTCGTACGCGGGCGACACGCCCCGCGCCTCCCGGGCGGCGAACCGGGCGTACCCTTCGGCGATCGTCACCCCCACATGATCGCGCCCCGGCCGGTGGGGCACCAGGTGGATACATCGACGGCGTTGACTGCATTGAAACGATTCGATAGGTTGCCCATCGGCCGGGAAGCTTTCCCGGGTCCCGCCATATTCGGCCCCGGCCGGTTCGCACACCACTCCAGGGAGACTTCATGACAATCGCCAAGGCGCCCCCCGGCGGCCTTCACCGGCGCTGGCGCATCGGCGCGGTCGCCGTCGCTGCCACCGCCCTGGTCGCCACCGGCGCGGCGGTGGGCCTGCAGCAGGCCAACGCCGCCGCCTGCGGCGCCCTGTCCTACCAGGCGCAGGCCGTGCAGAGCGGCAGCACGTGGACGGCCACCAACAACGGCCGCACGCTCTACACCGGCAGCGCCATGCTGTCCGCGATGCAGGCCGCGGTGAACAGCCTCTCGGCCGGGCGCAGCTCGAAGCAGAACGTGTTGGTGCGTGGCTCCGGCAGCATGAGCGCCGGGTCGCGGCTGTCGCTGCCGAGCCACACCCTGCTCGACGTCTGCGGCACCATCAACGTCACCGGCTCCGGCTCCGGCGACATGGCACCGGTCTACTCCCGGGGCACCACCAACGTCGAGATCGCCCACCTCAACGTCACCGGCAGCCCGGTCTACGGCATCTTCATGCGCAGCGTGAACAACCTGACGCTGGGCGAGATCGACATGCGCCTCAGCCGCGGCCTGGCGGTCCGGATCGACAATCACGCCAACCGCGCGACCAAGGTCCGCAACATCCGGATCGACCGGGTGTACGTGCAGGGCGCCAGTTCGCACGCCGTGGAGACCTACGGCGTCGACGGGATCACCATCGGCACCGTGACCGCCCGCAACGTCGGCGAGTCCGGCCTGCTGCTCAACGACACGATCAACGCGACGGTCGGTACGGTCGACGCCGAGGGCGCGGGCGCCGGGACGGGGTACGCCGCCTTCCGGATGGCCAACCGCAACGGCCGGATCGGCAGCGGCTACTCGACCAACATCCGGGTCGACACCGTCCGGGCCCGGGGCGGCGGCCGCGGCATCTTCTGCGTCTCGGAGAGCGGCGGCGCCATCATCAACCGGTTGGACATCGCCAACACCGGCAACAACGCCGTGCTGATCGAGAACTGCCACAACGTCACGCTCGCCGGTTCCAGCGGCACGATCTCCGGTGGGGGAGAGGTGCGGATCGCCTCCCGCGCCGAGTTCGCCGCCTCGTCGAACATCACGTTCCAGAACCTGCGGGTGTCCAACACCAACATCAGGCTCAGCCCGTGCGGCACCAACAACGTGATCCGCAACGTCACGCGGGTCAACTCGTCGCTCACCTGGTGCTAGCCGAGATCCTGACGTAACGGCGGGCCTCCGGGTCCGGTGTGGACGCGCAACGCCCACACCGGCCCCCGGAGGCCCGCACGCCTCGTCCCCTCGGCTGGGCCGGGGCGCCGGCTGGCACCTATTGCGCTGAGAGCACAGACGACTCACCGCCCCGCGGGACGGAGCCGCCGGCGGCCGGGGCGGCCGGCCCTGAGAGCGCCCACGCTCTCAGCTCAATAGGCGGCTTCGACCGCCACCCGGCTGGCGCCGGGGCGCGGCCGGCGGTCGATGCGGTAGCTTGTGCTTCGCGAACGATCTCGCGATGAGAGGTGACCCGACATGGCTTCGTGGAACGACACGGTGATCGAGGAGTTTCGTGCCAACGAAGGCGTGGTCGGCGGCCACTTCGCGGGCAAGACACTGGTCCTGCTGCACACCACGGGCCGCAGCACCGGGCGCGCCTACGTGACGCCCCTGGTCGCCGCCCCCGACGGCGACGACCTGGTGGTGTGCGGCAGCCTCGGCGGCGCCCCGACCGACCCGCAGTGGGTGGGCAACCTGGCGGCCGGGCCGGGGACGACGACCGTCGAGGTCGGGGCCCGGACGGTGCCGGCGGATTACACGGTGGTACGCCCGGGCGACGCCGAGTGGGAGCGCCTGTACGGGATCTGGCGGTCGTACTGGCCGGACGCGGCCGAGTACGAGAAGAAGACCGACCGCAAGTTCCCAGTCGTCCGGCTGCACGTCACGCCCTGACGCACCACCCCCGGGCGGGTTACCGGTCGTGGTAGCGGGCCCACCGCGCCCCCGGGTGGGTGGCCAGCACCGTGGCCAGCAGCCTCCACAGTCGTTCCCGATAGACACCGTTTCCCCCGTTTGTCCTGGTCCCGTGAGGTTCGTTCGCCCCGCCCGGAAACTGCCTCGGTGGGCGGATCGAGACGCCGATCATGTCAGCGTCGGGCGAGAACCTTGAAGATCGCCGAGTGCCGGCCGATCAGGCTGGTCACACCTGGCATCTGGAGGGCTCATGACGGTGGACGAACCAACCACGTCGCGGTGGATGGCCGTGGCGCGGTCCGCGGACCCGGACTCGTACGCTGCGGGCGTCGAGGCCGCGAGCGAGGCGCTGCGGCAGGGCGACGGCAAGCTGCTCCTGGTGTTCGCCGGGATCAATCACGACCCCAAGCAGCTGGCCCGGGGCCTCGCGGAGGCGGCCCCCGGGGTGCCGGTGGTGGGCTGCTCCACGCACGGCGAGATCGGCCCGGACGGGCCGTTGGACGGCAGCGTGATGGTGGCCGCGCTCGGTGGCGCCGGCTTCTCGATCGCCACCGCCGCGGCCGCTGAGGTCAACGGGCGGCAGCGCGAGGCGGGGGCGGAGGTCGCCCGGTGCGCCACGGAGGTGGAGGACCGCCCGCACCGCGTGCTGATGCTGTTCACCGACGGGCTCGCCCGCGACCAGGAGGTCGTGCTGCGCGGTGCCTACGGCGTGCTCGGCGCCAGCGTGCCGCTGTTCGGCGGCGCGGCGGGCGATGGCTGGCGGATGTCCGGCACCTTCCAGCTGCACGGCGAGGACGTGCTGACCAACGGCGTGGTGGCGGTCTGCATCGCCTCCGACGCGCCGATCGGCATCGGGATCAGCCACGGCTGGCGGGCCGCCGGCGAGCCGATGGTGGTAACCAGCAGCGGCGACGGGCGGGTGTACGAGCTCGACGACGAGCCCGCCCTGGACGCCTACCTGCGCCGACTGGGCGCGCCCGAGGAGGTCTACCACGACTCGGCGGCGCTCAGCCGGTACGTGCTCAGCCGCCCGCTCGGCGTGCAGCGCCGCAGCGGCCTGGAGGTGCGCAACATGAGCACCGAGGTCGACGTGGCGGGCCGTTCGATCGGCGGCGGCGGCGACCTGGCCCTGGGCGGCCTCACCTGGGCGATGGAGGGCGACGAGGAGTCGGTGCTGGCGGCCACCGAGGAGGCGTGCCGGGAGGCTGTCGCGTCGCTCGACGGGCGGCCGATGGTCGGCATGGTGACGCTGAGCTGTGCCGCCTGCCGGGCTGTGCTGGGTGACGATGGCATCGTCCGGGAGGGCGCCCGGCTGGCGGAGCAGGCGGACGGTGTGCCGTTCGCCGGCTTCTACACCTACGGTGAGATCGCCCGCACCAAGGGCATCAACGGCTTCCACAACCAGACCCTCGTGGTCCTGGCGCTGGCCTGAGCCGTGGCACAATCCGACCCCAGCTTCCAGGCGCAGCAGCTCGTCGAGCTGTTGGCGGTGGTGTCCTCGTGCGAGGACGAGGCCACCGCCACCGTCGCCGCGGTGGAATGCGCCGCGCAGACGCTGGAGGCGGAGGTGTCGGCGCTGGTCGTCGGCGGTCGGGTGGCGACCTCGGTGGGGTTCCGCGCGGGCTCGGTGGACCATGACGTGCTGGTCGGGGTGGCGCCCGGCCGGCGCGCCCGGCTGGAGGTCCCCGGGGTCGGTTCCTGCGCGGCGGGGGCGGCCAGCCTGGGCGACGCGGAGGGCGGCCTGCTGGTGATCGCCCGGGTGGGCGACGACGACTTCAGCGTGGCGGAGCACAACCTCATCCGCGGGATGGCCCGGGTGCTGGGCCTGACCCTGCGGATGCTCCGCACGCTGGACGCGGAACGCCGCCGGCAGCGGCTGATGCGCCACCTGTACGGCGTACAGCGGGCCATCTCCCGCCGGGTGCCGTTGCAGCAGATCCTGGACACGGTGGTGGGCGGCATCCGCGAGGTGCTCGGCGCCCGGGACGACATGACCGCGCTCTGGCTGCTCGACAGCGAGGCGCCGGGCCAGGTGGTGCTGGCCTCCACCGCGGGCCTGGGCAAGGAGCGCGCCGGCCGGTCGTGGCGGATGCCCGTGGCGGAGGCCGGTGCGGTCGGCGCGGCCATCCGCACCGACCAGCTCACGCACCGCACCGGGTACGAGGACGCGGGTGCCGCGCTCCGGGACCTGACCAGCCGCCGGCTGGTGCACTCGCTGGCCGCCCCGGTCTACGAGAACGGCGTGGTCGCCGGCGGCCTGCTCATCTGCCGGCACCACGACGACCGGGACTTCATGGCGATCGAGCAGGAGAAGTTGCTCGCTTTCGCCGAGCACGTGAGCCTGGCGATCACCGACGCCCGCACCGTACGGGACATGCACCAGGCCATGCAGGACTCCCTCACCGGGCTGGCCAGCCGGGCGCTCTTCCTGCAACGGCTCCAGGAGGAACTCGACCAGGCGGACCAGGCCGCCGGGCGGACCGCGGTGCTTTTCATCGACCTGGATCGGTTCAAGCAGGTCAACGACACGTTCGGGCACGCGGCCGGTGACCTGCTGCTCGTCGGCGTGGCCGAGCGGCTGCGCCGGGTCGTCCGCGACCACGACGTGGCGGCGAGGTTCGGCGGCGACGAGTTCGCGGTCATGATCCGCGACGTCAGCGACGCGGAGCACGCGGTCGACGTGGCCGACCGCATCCTCGCCGCGCTCGGCGCCGCCTTCCCGGTCCCCGGTGGGCAGGCAGACGTGGACGCCAGCATCGGCATCGCCCTGGGCGAGCCGGCCGAGCTGGACGCCGACGAGCTGATGCGGCGCGCCGACGTGGCGATGTACCAGGCGAAGCGCACCGGGCGCGGGCACGCCGTGGTGTTCGGCCCCGAGCTGCCCGCCGGCGTGGGCCGGGACTCGATGGAGGTGGACGTGCGCCGCGCCATCGAACAACTGACCGACACCTGGTCGTCCAGCACGTTTGCCTGACCAGCCCATCGCGGGAGACGCCGGAGGCGCCTCAGGCGCTCCAGGACGCACCGCTGGATGTCCTCGAACGAGCCGAGCTGGTAGACGCGGACCACCCAGACCCGCACGTGGGCGACGTCGTCCCAGGCCACGATCCTCGTGACCGTGGTTTTCCCGCCGCCGCGGCCAGCAGCCCGCCGGCCCCCTAACCGCGCGTGGCGGCGTCCCGGTGCACGTCGAGCTCCAGCTCGATGAAGGCCCCGATCATGGCCCGGTAGGTGCGCTCGACCACGACCGGGTCGGCGCCCAGCTCCGTGGCGAGGCCGCGCACGCGCGTGACCACCTGCTCGACCCGGTCGGGGGCGCGGACGGCCGCCGCGTCCGCCTTCAGCCGCCCCGCCTCGGCCACCAGCAGTCCCCGGTGCGCCAGGAGCCGCACCACATCGCGATCGAGGTCGTCGATCCGCCGGCGCACGTCCGCCAGCCGCTGCTCGCGCTCAGTCGTCACGACCCGGCCATCCCGTCCCCGCTCAGCGGTGGTCGTTTCCGTCAGTCCGCTTGTTCTCCGACATGACGACGTCCCCTCAGGCCAACGGCAACGGCCGACCGGCGCCGATGCCCAAACTGGGCCGTTCGCGTGCAGCCCCCGGTCAGGCTACCGGCCGCCCGGCGCTTGGCCGCCCGGCGCTTGGCCGGCCGGATAGCCCTCACCGCCGCGGTCGCCGTCCTGGCCACCCAGTTCGTGGCGCCGCCGGCCCCGGCCGGGGCGGACGAACCCACCACGACGGCGTCCACGCAGCGACCTTGATTGATCCTTCGCCCGTTGGTACGTTTGCGGCCACACGAGGAATCGGGGGATGCCTTGAACAGTCCACAAAGGTCGACGGCGGCAACGAAGGCCGAGCGTCCAAAGAGGCCGATGCGGTCGAGGGTGGCTCTGGCGATGGTGCTCGGTGTACTGGCGACGTTCGTAGCGCCGACGCAAGCGCAGGCGGCTGTCTGCGGTTACTACGAATCTGGGCTCTACGGCTACTGGAACAACTGCAGCGGCCACCGCAAGGAATACGTCCACATTGACATCATTCAATGGCCGGACGACTACCGCTGCCTCCCTCCGGGCGTCACCAGGCTGGGCGGCTATCTCGCCATCCGGGACGCGGAGTTCGTGTACTACTGCGGCTGAGCGGGCAGCTTGAGTTCGTTGCACTGACTGACGCCTCCGGCACACAGTGCCGGAGGCGTCAGTTCCATACTCGTCGATTCGCCTGGCGGGGATCGTGCGGCTAGGGCGAAATCCGCCGACCGGACCCACCGGCGCCAGCCCGGCGGCTGGGACGCGCGTCAGCCCAGGTGAAGCCACACGGTCACCAGCGGTGACCGCACGGAGCTGACGAGGTGATGGTCCTCGCCGGCTTCCACGATCAGGACGTCGCCGGCGGCGATCTCCGTCGCGGTCCCGTCGATCTCGGCCGTCCCGCGCCCTTCCAGGATCAGGAACGCCTCCGGGGTGGCGTGTTCGTGGTGTCCCTCGGAATGGCTGCGCTCGCCGCCGGCCAGCACCGCCACGCCGCCGTCCTTGACCTGGTACGCCGGTGCGACGCCCGCCAGGACCGAGTCGCCCCCGCGGTCGAGGTCGGCCAACCGAACCTTGCGCATCGCCACTCCTCCTGCCCAGCCCGGTGCCAGCCGCCCGGCGCGCTTCCACCATAGTGCTGTCCGCGGCGGCCGTCGCCGCGTGCCCGCGGGCGGTGCCCGCGGGGTTGGGATGACCATGCTCGGCTGTGCCCGCTGCTACGGCGGGGACGCGAACGCCGTGGCCGCCTTCGGAGGCGGGGAGTGGGAGTTCTCGCGGTGAGCGCGACAGTGGGTGTTCAACCTGGCCGCACCCGCCAGCGGAGGCCGGCACGACCGGGGCGGCGACGACACCTTCCAATGTGGGCGGTCGTGGGTTACGGTTACTTCCGTCGATCCAACGGGGGATCTCTCATCGTTGGCAGTTCATTTTGCGACTGCCGCTGGTGCCACTTTGTCTGACGTCAACCGCGGGCGCCTCGTCGGCGCACCCGGCGGCGTCGCGTGGCCGGGGCGAGTCGCGGGGGAGGATCGCAGCACATGACATTGATCGACACCAATACCCGTACCCGCAGGTGGTTGCGCGGCCTTGCGGTCGTTTCCCTGGCGGCCGGCGCGTTGGCGGTGCTTCCGTCGGCTCCGGCGGCCGCCGTCCCGGGCCCGGTCGCCGCCGCGCCGCCGGTGCAGTGCGTCGGCAACGGTACCGACGGCCACCGGCTGCAGATGGTCTACACGTACGAGGCGGGCACGCCCAACCGGTTCGCCGAGCGGGAGCGGCACATCCGGCTCGCCGCCTGGGTCGCCCAGCAGAACGTCAACGACAGCGCCCGACGCGACGGCGCGCAGCGGTGGCTGAAGTTCGTCACCAGCGCCACCGGCTGCCACGTCTCCATCCTGACCATCGAGGTGCCCGCTGGCAGCACCAACGTGGGCTACGAAGACTGGCGCGCCACGCTCCAGGCCGCCCGGCTGACGGCGAACGACCGCAACTACGTCGTCTTCGCCGAGAACCTCACGGGCTGTGTCCAGTACACCGACATCGTCGACGTGCCGCACGACATGAGCCCCGGCACGGCGAACCAGAACAACAATTATGCGATGTGGACGACGATCGCACCCCGGTGCTACGGCGGGCACAGCGTCACGCACGAGTTCGCCCACTCGGTCCGCGGAATGCGCTCCGGGATGCCCAACTGGGACGGCGGTTGGCACTGCACCGACGGGTTCGAGACCCTCTGCGGCACCGACGGGACGGCCTGGAGATGTCCCGACCCGATGGCCGAGCGGCTGCTCGACTGCAACCAGGACGACTACTTCGGGATCAACCCGCAGGGCAGCTGGCTGCCCACCCACTGGAACGCGGCGTACCACAGCCTCTACATTGCCGCCGGCCCCGCGACGACGCGGCTGACCACGATCCCCGCGCTGCAGCCCCAGCTGTTGCGCGCGGCCGACGTCGAGGGGACGTCGATCAGCTTCTCGTGGACGCACACGGTCAATCCCATCGGGACCGGCTGGACGCTGGTGTACGACCTCCTGCGCAACGGGACCGTGATGGCGACCGTGCCGGGCGGGCAGACCACCGCCCGGCTCACCGGCCTGACGGCCAACACCACCGCGTCGTACGCGGTGCGCAGCCGCCTCACCTACGCCGGGGCGACCCGCACGTCGGCGAACTCGGTCGCGGTGTCCGTGTCGACCAACAGCAGCACCGCGCAGGCCGGGGCTGTCGAGGCGGGCGCCACCATGGCACTCACCAACGACCTCACCCACCCGGACGGCAACAAGCTGGCGTTGGACCTCTTCCAGTACGACCCCAATGACAACGCTCCGGTGAAGCAGTGGGTCGCCAACTCCACGCTCAACCAGCGCTGGAAGCTCGCCGCCGTGACGGGCGGCACCTACACCGTCACCAGCGAGGCCACCAACAAGTGCCTCAGCCCGCTCGGCGGCTCGACCGCGGCGGGTACGCCGATCGTGCAGGTGACCTGCAACGGCGCCCCGTCGCAGCGGTGGACGTTCGCCGGGCTCGGCGGCGTCACGTACCAGCTCAGGACGTCCGCCGGCACCTGCATCGGCGCCCAGGGCAATGCCACCGCCAGCGACACCCCTCAGGCGCTGGCGACGTGCTCGACGTCGCAGCCCAGCCAGCGCTGGACCGCCAACCGCTTCATCTGAGTGGCCGCGGGGGCGGGTCCGGCCTGGCGCCGGCCTCGCCCCCAGCCACCGGGCCGTCGGCCCGGTCCCGGCCCTACCGCGGTCCCGCCTAGGCGGTGATGGCGTCCATGCTGGGCACCGACATCCCGGCGGCGCGCATCGCCTCCGTGCGCTGGGCGAGCGTGGACCGCTCCCGGGCCAGCAGGTTGGCGTACTCAGCGATGCCGGCCGGATCCGCCGGCCCGGACAACCCTTCCAGGTAGCCTGCCAGCCGGTCCGTGGCGTCGGCGTGGGCGCGCGCCACCCGGGCGGCGTGCGCCATCGCGGGGTCGGTCGAATGTCCGTTGGCCATGTCACTCCGCTCGAAGAGACGGTCTCCTACCCGTCGGGCGATACCCGCTCGCGGGCGGTTCATACGTGCGCGGCGGGGGGCGGCCGATGGCCGCCCCCCGCCGGGTCATCCTCGCTGTGGGAAGGTCAGCCCACGTTGGCGTAGTACGAGTTGGTGATGACCTGCCCGCTGCCGACGAAAACCTCCGTGCCGGCCTGCACGCTGGTCAGATACTTGCTGTTCTGCACCCAACCGCGGCTCACCAGGTTGTTCAGGAAGTCCCGCAGGTTCAGGGTGGCGTTGCCGGTGTTGCTGGTCCGGATGAACGAGAAGACGTTCCACCCGATGTTGCCGCGGTAGAGGTCCCAGTTCGTGCCGCCGATGTTCACGGTGGCCTGCCGCGTGCCGACCGGCCCGGCGCCGCCCTGGCGGTGCAACCACACCATGATCTCGTCGGTGGGGTTGTTGGCGTACGTGGGGTTGGAGATGGTGTGCAGCCACAGGTCGTACGCGACGTTCATGGCACCACCGGTGTGCTGCACGGAGAAGTTCCAGCCGGTGTTCACGTTGCGGTTGTCCGAGATGCGCACGGGCAGGCCGGTGCCGCTGCGCCGGTTGCCCCAGTGCCAGCCGAGGACCGAGCTGGTGTACGACTTCACGGAGTTCGACTGGCCGGACCAGTTGTAGTTCGTCCGCCAGCTGATCGTGTTGCCCGACTGGGTGCCGTTGGTGACGCACTGGGTTCCGGAGCCGGAGTTGCGCCCCCAGAGGTTGTTGTTGAGCCAGTACTTGCCCATGTCGATGGCCGCGTAGGCGGTGCAGGCGGTCGCGGCGTGTGCGTTCGTCGGGCGCAGGGCCGCGCCGGCGACGAGCACGGCGCCCATCGAGACGAAGATCAGGATCTTCCGGCGCACGGTGCGGGGGAACAGACGCATAGGGGCATCCTCCGGGGGCGTTAGTTTGGCTGCCAGCCGAACTATGCCCCTTGAGATTGGCAGAGGTCAATAGACAAGGGTCGATTGCAGGCGCGCCCGGACCTGGCCAACCTTAAGTTGATCTGAAGAGAATCGTAAGTGGCGCCCGGCACGGTTGGTCCAGAACCCGCCGACACGAGGAGTCATCATGAGGAAGCTGATCGAGTCGACGTTCGTCAGCCTGGACGGCGTCATCTCCGACCCCCAGGTGTGGGGCCCGCCGTACTGGGACGCCGAGCACCAGGAGTACGGCAACAAACTCCTCTTCGCCGCCGACGCGCTGCTGCTCGGCCGGGAGACCTACGAGGGGTTCGCGCAGGCGTGGCCGGCCCGCTCCGGCGACGGGTACACCGACCGGATCAACGCGATGCCGAAGCACGTGGCCTCCCGGACGTTGACCGAGACCAGCTGGAACGCGACGGTCCTGGCGGGCGACGTCGCCGCGGCGGTGACCGCGCTGAAGGAGCAACCGGGGGAGAGCCTGCTCAAGTTCGGCACCGGCGAGCTCGACCGCACCCTGGTCGAGCACAACCTGGTCGACGAGTACCACTTCTGGTTGTTCCCGGTGCTGGCGGGGCGGGGGGTGCGCCTCTTCGACGGGATCGACGTGACGCACCTGCGGCTGGTGGAGACCACCCGCTTCACGTCCGGCGTCGTCGTGCTGACGTACGCTCCGAAGTAGATTGCCGAATTTCCACTGTGGACGGGCGAGCCGCGGCGGCCGGTCGCCGGTAGGGTCTGGGGCAGCCACCTGTCGCCTCGTTCCCCCGCAGTGCCCGGTCCCCGCAGCGCCTGGTTCCCTGTAGTGCAGACAACGGCGACACCACTGACGGGAGATCGCCGTGTCCGCAGAAAGTCGCCCGAACGACCGGCTCACCCGACGCGGCCTGCTCGGCGCGTCCGCCGCCGCCCTCGGCGCCACCTGGATCTCGATCGGCACGGTGTCGCCCGCGCACGCCGATGCCCCGCCGCCACCGCCCGATTTCCCGACCGGGATCGCGCTGTACCGGGAGGTGTTCGAGAACTGGGCCGGCGAGATCCGGGTGGACGACGTGTGGACCTGCGTGCCGCGCACGGCGGCGGACGTCGTGACCGTAGCGAACTGGGCGCACGCCGCCGGGTACGCCGTGCGCGCCCGCGGCTACCGGCACACCTGGTCGCCGCTCACCGTCGCGGTCGGCACCACAGCCGCCGACCGTGTGCTGCTGGTCGACACGACCCAGCACCTGACCGCGATGCGGGTGGTCGCCCCGGCGCCCGCGGCGGCCGTCCGGGTGCAGGCCGGCGCGTCGATGGACGCGCTGCTCGCGTTCCTGGAGGACGCGGGCCTGGGCGTCACCAACACCCCGGCGCCTGGTGACCTGAGCGTGGGCGGCGTGCTGGCGATCAACGGGCACGGCACCTCGGTCCCGGCGCAGGGCGAGACCCGGGTGCCCGGGCACACCTACGGGTCGCTGAGCAACCTGGTGCTGTCCCTGATCGCCGTGGTGTGGGACGCGGCGGCGGGCCGGTACGCGCTGCGGACCTTCGACCGGGCGGACCCGGACTGCGCTGCCTTCCTCACCCACGTGGGCCGGGCGTTCGTGACCGAGGTGACGCTGCGGGTCGGCGTCAACCAGCACCTGCGCTGCGTCAGCACCGTCAGCATCCCGGCCACCGAGCTGTTCGCCCCGCCCGGCAGCGGTGCCAGCCGCACCTTCGCGAGCTTCCTGGCGGCCAGCGGCCGGGTGGAGGCCATCTGGTTCGCCTTCACCAGCCACCCGTGGCTGAAGGTGTGGAGCGTCGCCCCGCGCCGCCCGCTCACGTCGCGGCCGGTCACCGGCCCGTACAACTACGTGTTCTCCGACAACGTCCCACGCGCGGTGTCGGATCTCGCCGAGGCGGTGCTGGGCGGCGCATGGTCGCTGACGCCCGCGTTCGGCCAGGTCCAGTACGCCGCGGCCGCCGCCGGGCTGACGGCCACCGCCAGCACCGACCTGTGGGGGGCGTCGAAGAACCTTCTGCTGTACGTGAAGCCGACCACCCTGCGGGAGACAGCCAACGGCTACGCCGTGCTCACCGGCCGCGGCTCGGTGCAACGTGTCGTCAGCGAGTTCGCCGCGTACTACCGGGACAGCGTCGCCGCCTACCGCGCGCGCGGCCTGTACCCGGTGACCGGTCAGGTGGAGATCCGGGTGGGCGGTCTGGACCGGCCGGAGGACGTCGGCGTGCCCGGGGCCCAACCGCCGGCGTTGTCGGCGGTCCGGCCGCGCCCCGACCGGCCCGACTGGGACGTGGCGGTCTGGTTCGACGTGCTGACCTTCCCGAGCGCGCCGGGCGCGCACGCGTTCTACCGCGAGATGGAGCGGTTCTTCTTCACCAACTACGACGGGACGTACGCCACCACCCGGGCGGAGTGGTCGAAGGGCTGGGGCTACACGACCGAGGCGGCGTGGGCGGAACCGGCGGTGGTGACCGGGGCGGTGCCGGAGTCGTACCGGCAGGGCTCGGACCCGAGCTGGGACCAGGCGGTCGCCACGCTGAACGCGTACGACCCGCACCGGATCTTCAGCAATGCCTTCCTGGACGTCCTGTTGCCCGGCTGACCACCCCGCGAGCGTGACGGTCGTTGATTCCACCGAATCCTGGGTATGCACTACGAGGTGGACGACATCCGCATGCCGCTGGAGCACGGCACGCCGGCCTCCCGGGTCCGCCGGGTGGCCGAGCGCGCTCTGCTCGGCTGGGGTCTGGCTGACCGGTCCGACGACGTTCTGCTCGTCGCCACCGAATTGGTGCAGAACGTCACCAAGCACACCGACGACGGCGGCGAACTGCGGCTGAGTCTGTGCGCTGACACGATCCTGATCGAGGTCACCGACACCAGCACCCGGCTGCCGCGCGTGCGACCGATCGACAGGCGCCGGCACGGGGGCCGGGGGATGCTGATCATCGCCGCGGTCGCCCGGCGGTGGGGCACCCACCCGGCGGCCTGGGCGGGCCGCACGGGCAAGGTGGTGTGGGCTGAGCTGGCCCGCCTGCGCGAGCACGGGCTGGCCGTCCCGGCACCGCGGCAGGCGTCACCCTGACCACCCCGGGCACACCGGCCCCATGGTCACCGCCGAGTGCCGGCCCGATGCGGAGCGGATCGCCGCGCTGCCGTAGCGTCGCGAGAAGAATTCGATCGTCGACAGGCAGGGGATGTCCGATGGGCTGGACCGCGGATGATGGCGAGGCCTTGTTCCGCCAACCGCCGGACGGGCAGGCGGGCGACGACCACGCGGTGGTGCTCAACGACAGCGCGGAGGCGATGCGGCGGCTGCGGTCGCCGTTCGACGCCGAGCCGGCGGACGGGCGCGAGCAGCCGCACACCGCACCGACCGAGAACGGCTAGCCGGTCACGTCCGCGGTCGCCACTGCAGGAGGGCGGCCGTGGCGTCGTCGCGCAGTTCGCCGTTCTCGTACGACACGATGGTGTGGATCAGTTGCCGCATGATCTCGGCGGGCGGCAACCGGCGCGCCACCGCCGTGCTGACGAATGCGGTCAGGCGGTCCAGGCCGAACAGGTTGCCGTCGGCGGAGCGCGCCTCGGTGATGCCGTCGGTGTAGAACGCGAGGGTGTCGCCCGGCTCCAGCAGCTGTTCCGTCACGCCGGGCCCGCGGCGCAGCATGTGCCCGAGGCCCAACGGCAGCGCCGTGGGGGCCTTCATCGACCCGACCGCCTTGCCGTCGCGGAGCAGCAGCTCGGCCGGGTGCCCGGCGGCGATCCGCTGGTAGCGGCCCGTCTCGGTGTCGAGCTCCACCATCAGCGCGGTGACGAACGCGCCGGGGTGCTGGGCCCGGATCCACTTGTCGATGGAGCGGTAGGTGTCCGCCAGCGACAGCCCGGACCGGCGTCCGTTGCGGTACGTGTTCAGCGCGAGCGTGGTGAGCGCGCTGGCGGCGATGCCGTGGCCGACGGTGTCAAAGATGGCGAAATGGAGCATGTCGCCGTTGGCGGCGTAGTCGAAGGCGTCCCCACCGACGTCGTAGGCGGGCTCCAGGACGGCGGTGACGATCGCGTCGTTCGCGGCGAACGTCAACGGCGGGAGCTGGTTCCAGATGATCTCCGCGGCGAGTTGCATCGGCAGCTTGCGCCGCGTGTGCTCGACGGCGTCACCGTAGAAGCGCCGGCTCGCGATCAACTCGGCGACCAGCGCGGCGATCACCCGTAGGTCGTCGTGGAGCCGCTCGTCCGGCTCCGCCTTGGTCCGCACCGACAGCACGCCGAGCCGCTCGGCGCCGTGCAGGAGCGGCAGCCACAGGTGGAGCCCTTCGTCGCTGTCGTCGTGGACGACCTCGCCCGTGCTGAAGGCCCGGCCCGCGGCCGTGCCGTCCACGACGAGGGCGGTCGGAGCGCCGACCCGGGCGTCGGCCGCCCGGGCGTCGGCCGCCCGCGTGTCGCGCAGCGGCCAGAGGGAGATCTGCTCGTAGTCGACCAGCAGGACCCCGACCTCCACGGCGTCCAGGAAGGGGGCGACCTCCGCCAGGGCGGCCGGCAGGTCCTCCGGGCGACCCCGGTTGCGGAGGTCGAGCAGGCACCGCACCGCTTCCATCGGGTCTGACATGTCGCCACCTCCGGTGAGCATCGCGGGCCGCCCCATCATCCCGGCCCGGCGTGGCCGACGCCAACGGGTCACACCTTCGCGGTCCGCAGGTCGCCGCGCCGGCGCTGGGCCATGCCGGTGCCGGCGCCCATCACCAGGATCGCGGCCAGCAGGCCGAGCACCGCGGCGGGTGACAGGTCGACGAGCGTGGCGGCGAGGACCGCGGGCACGCCGAGGCCGGGCCAGAGCAGCGCGTCGCGGAGCCGCTGCGCCAGCACGCCCTGGATGAGCGTGCTGCTCGCAAGGTACCCGGCCAGGCCGATGGCCAGCACCCAGCGGGTGCCGGCGCCGAGGTGCTCGTCCGCGCCGTGCAGCACGGCGTGCTCCAGCCCGACGGCGACGGCGGCGAGGCTCAGGGCGAGCGGCAGGTGGGCGAAGACGTAGAAGTCCTGCACGCCGTGCCGGGTCTCCTGGTCGTCCTCGCGCAACAGCCGGCGCTTGGCCGCCCCGCCGGTCAGGTCGAAGTAGTTCCACCACAGGGCAACACCGATGAGGAACGCGGGCAGCGCGGTCACCACCGCGCCGCCGGACCACGTGGCGTCGTGCAGGCCGGTGACGATCCCCGCCACCGACTCGCCGAGGACGAGGATGATGAACAGGCCGAACCGCTCGGGCAGGTGCTCCATGTGCAGCGGCACCCCGTTGGTCAGCCGCGTGGCGAGCGCCGGCCCGGCCAGGTCGACCGCGACGCCGACGCCCCACAGCACGTACCGGGCCGGTCCGTCGACGGCCACGGACGCCAGCCAGATCGCCGCGCCGGCGGCGTGGCCGGACAGGTAGAGGCGGACGGTGGGCCGGGCGTCGGGCACGTGCCGCCAAGCCCGCACGTAGCCGGCGACCAGGACCAACCGCAGCAGCACGTACGCCAGGGCGAACCAGCGGCCGGCCGGGCCGGTGACGGCATCCACGCCGGCCGCCATCGCCACCACCCCGGCCATGCCGGTGAGCATCAGCAGCCGGAAGATCGTGTCGTCGGTGTCGAACCGGTTGGCGTACAGGGTGGTGCTCGCCCAGGCCCACCAGCCGATGCTCAGCAATGCCACGAAGGCCGCCGCGCCGGACCAGGTCTCGTTCTTGGCCAGCAGGTCCGCGCAGCGGGCGACGAAGAGCACGAACGCCAGGTCGAAGAACAGCTCCAACCGGGTGGCGGATCGGTTGGAGTCCTGGTTGAGGTCGGGCGGCCGGACGAGCTCGTCCTGTTCGCGCTGCTCCTCGTCCAGTGCCTCGTCCGTGGTCGCCATCGGCTACTCCAAGGGGATGGTCGGGGGGAGTTTCCGGGGCGGCACCGGGGGCCCGGACTTCCCACGGCCTACCCGGCGGCCATCGGCGCAAAACGTCGGGGGTCGCGGTTTACCGCCCGGGCGGACGGGTATGGCGACGTCTTCGCGGGGACGCACCGCCGGTTTGGACGACCGGATCCGGGTGCGGCGCGCACGGGCGCCTCGCCGTCCGGGGCTGCCCGGCTAGGTGACCGCGGAGGTGCTGTGCACCGGATCGTTCTCGACACCGATGTCGCGATGGGTGCGCCCGGCTCCGACATCGACGACGGCTTCGCCATGGCGCTCGCGGTTGACGTCGCCTGCCAGTCGCTGGAGTTGGTCACCACCGTCAACGGCAACACCGACGTCGACACGTCGACCCTCCTGGCACTTGACCTGCTGGACCGGCTCGGCCGGCCGGACATCCCGGTTGTCAAGGGCGCCCGGACGCCGCTGATGCGACCCGTGCATGACCACCCCGCCCGCGACCGCGTCGCGGGCGTGCGGGAACGCCTCGCGCACCGCACCCCGACCCCCGGGCGGGCCGCGACCGCCCTCATCGACCACATCATGGCCAACCCCGGTGAGATCACCCTGGTGGCCATTGGCCCGTTGACGAACGTGGCGTTGGCGCTGGCCTTGGAACCGGAGCTCACCACCGCGGTGAAGGAGATCGTCGTGATGGGCGGGCTCTTCCTCCGGACGACGACCGTCCTGGCCATGCCGGGCGAGTTCAACCTCTGGGTGGACCCGGACGCGGCGGCGATCGTGCTCAACAGCGGCGCACCGCTGCGGTTCATCGGGCTGGACGTGACCCTCCAGGTGCAGCTGGACCGCGCCGACGCGGACCGGCTGGAGGCGACGGGCCGCCCGTTCGCTGGCTACGCCGGCGAGTGTGCCCACGCGTGGATCGACTACCTCCAGACGGCGTACCCGGGTCAGGGTTTTGTCAGCGCGCCGATGCACGACGCCCTCGCGGTCGCGGTGGTCAGTAGGCCCGAGCTCGTGACGTGGCGGCCCGCGCGGGTCGAGGTCGAGACGATCAGCCCGCTGACCAGGGGGGTCACGGTGGCGGGTCTGCTCGCGGGGAAGCACCCGCCGGAACCCAACTGCCTCGTCGCCACGGACGTCGACAGCACCGCATTCATCGCCTTCTTCCTGGAGCACGTCTTTTCGCTGTGACGGCGGACGGTTGAAGTCGCCGTCGGAGGGAACTCTCGGTCCTCCGGCGAGAAGGGAAACCCATGTCAACACCCACCACGGCCCGGTCGGTCAATCGCCGCGGGCGCCGACGCCTGCTCTTCGCCGCCACGGCGGTGACGGCGCTAGTCGCGGCGGCCGGCTGCGGCGGGGGCGACTCGGGCGGCGGCGACTCGGGCGGCACGACGACGCTGACCTTCGTCAACGCCCAGGACCCCGGCACCTTCGACAAGGTGATCGCCAGCTTCCAGACGGCCAACCCGACCATCAAGATCGAGCAGCAGGCTGTCCCCTTTGACGACCTCAACTCCACGGTCCAGTCCCGGCTGGGGTCCAAGGACCCGGGTATCGACCTGTACGACGTCGACGAGCCCAGGCTCGCCGCGTTCGCGTCCCGCGGCTTCCTGGAGCCGCTCGACGACCTGCGCCAGCAGGCGGAAGGCAAGATCGACCCGAACGCGCTGAAGATCACGACCTTTGACGGCAAGCAGTACGCCATGCCGCGCTGGACGTCCAGCCAGTTGCTCTACTACAACAAGGCGCTGCTGGCCAAGGCGAATGTCACCGCGCCGAGCAGCGACCCGAAGAGCCCGATGACCTGGGAACAGGTCGTGGCGGCGGGCAAGAGGGCGCAGGCCGGTGGCGCCAAGAACGGCCTGATCTTCGACCAGGTGGACCGCTACTACCAGCTCCAGCCGCTGGCCGAATCGCTGGGTGGCGGGCCCGGCGTCAGCGGTGCCGGCCTGCTCGAACCGGACGTCGGCAACGCGGGCTGGACGAAGGCCTTCACCTGGTATCACTCGATCTTCGCCGACGGCGTGGCGCCCCGGGGCATCAGCCCGGAGCAGACGCCGGGCCTGTTCGCATCCGGCAACACCGCCTTCTTCGCGGGCGGGCCATGGAACGCCGCCGCCTTCGACAAGGACAACGCCGTCGACTACGGGGTCGCCCCGTTCCCCCGCTTCGCCGAGGGCAAGCCGGCCTCCTCGACCGACTCCTGGTCGACGGGGATCAGCCCGTTCTCTCGCAACAAGGACGCCGCGAAGAAGTTCCTGAGCTACATGACGATCAACGCGACCGGGGCGACGGAGACCATCAGCAACAACATTCCCGTCCAGAAGCAGGCGTTCGAGAAGTACCTGAGCGACCTCGGCGGCCGGGGCGCCCGCTACCAGCAGATCGCGGACATCGTCGAGTACGCGCTGGCCAACACCTCGGTCTCCCGCCCCACCACCACGGGCTTCGTGGACTTCGAGTCGGTCATGAACAAGGCGTTCGCCGACATCCGCAACGGCACGCAGCCGACGGCCCGGCTGAGCCAGGCGACTGAGGAACTCGACCGCGCCCTCGCCAAGTACCGCAAGTAGCGGATCCGATGACCGCGGGACACGCCCCGGCCGCCGCCGCGCGACCCCCTGCCAAGCGGGTCGCGGGCGGTGGCCGGCGGCCCGGCCGGCGTCCGCTCGGTGACCTGCCGATCGCCCTCACCTTCCTGCTGCCGGCACTGCTGGCGGCGCTCCTGCTGCGCATCTGGCCGACCCTGCGGGCGCTCTGGGACAGCCTGCGCAGCACCGCGCTCGGCGTCGAGCCGACCGAATGGGTGGGGCTGGAGCAGTTCCGGCGGCTGTTCGACGATCCGGCCTTCATCAACTCGCTGAAGATCACGGCGCTGTTCGGGATCGTGGTCAACCCCCTGCAGATCGCCGTCGCGCTCGGGCTAGCCGTGATCTTCAACGAACGGATCCGGGGCGGCGGGCTCATGCGGACCCTGGTGTTCCTGCCAGTGGCCATCCCGCAGAGCGTGTCCGCGGTTATCTGGGCGGTCGCCTTCCGCCCGGACGGCCCGCTCAACGGCGTGCTCGCCCGGCTGGGCATCGAGCCGCAGGGGTTCCTGACGTCGCCCACCCAGGCGCTGCCGGCAATCGTCCTCGTCGTCTCCTGGATCGGCGTCGGCTACTGGATGATGTTCCTCGTCGCCGGGCTCAAGGAGATCGACCCGGTGCTCTACGAGGCCGCCGGCCTCGACGGCGCTGGCCGGTGGACCCGCTTCCGGCACGTGACCGTGCCGCAGCTGTCCCGGCAGCTCGCCTTCGTGTTGGTGGCCGACACCATCTCCAATCTGCTCGTGTTCGCGCCGGTGCAGATCCTCACCAACGGCGGGCCCAACGGCCGCACGAACCTGATCATGAACGACGTCTTCGAGCGCGCCTACAACCAGGCCGACCTGGGTGCCGCCGCGGCGGGGACCATGATCGTGATAGTGCTCGCCCTCGCCATCGTGCTGGTCCAGTTCCGGCT
>DASQDS010000321.1:0-2940 GCA_035634075.1 Pilimelia sp.
CGCGCTCGGCCGCGAGCGGGTGCCGGCATGACGCGCCGGGCGCCTGGGGCGCTGCTGCTCCTGCTGGCCCTGCTCGGGCTGTGGCTCGGGGCGGGGGTGGCGACCGCGCCGCCGGCCGCCGCGCACGCCGAGCTGGTGTCGACCGACCCGGGCGAGGGTGCCCGGCTCGAGCAGGCCCCGGACGAGGTGACGCTCACCTTCACCGAGGGCGTGTCGCTCGGCGCCGGGTACGCCCGGGTGCTCGACGCCTCCGGGGAGCGGGTGGACACCGGTGCAGCCTCGGTCGAGGGCGACGCGGTCGTCGTCCCGCTGCGCGGGGACCTGCCCGACGACGGCTACCTCGTCACCTACCGGGTGGTCTCGGCCGACTCGCACCCGATCTCCGGTGCCTTCTCCTTCGTCGTGGGGAACGGCGAGTTGGTCCCCACGGACGCCGCCGCGGGGGCGGGCGGCACCGACCCGGTCGTCGCCGCGGCGCTGCCGGCCGCCCGCTGGCTGGGCTTCGCCGGGCTGTCCCTGGGCCTCGGCATCCCCGTCCTGCTCCTGGCCGCGTGGCCGGCCGGCTGGGCCTCGGCGCGGCTGCGCCGCATGGTCACCGGCGGGTTGGCCGCGGTCGCCGTGGGTGCGGCGCTGTCCTTCCTGCTGCAGGGCCCCTACGCCGCCGGTAGCGGGCCGGCGTCGATCGCCGACCCCGCGCTGCTGGTGGCCACCCTCGCCTCGGCCAACGGCACCGCCCACTGGGTGCGGTTCCTCCTCGTGCTCGGCCTGGCCGGGCTCCTGCGGACGGTCTGGCGGCGGGGCGGCCCGACGCGGTCGGACGTGCTCGCCGGTGCGGTGCTGGCGGCCGCCCTCGTCGGCACGTTCGCCGTCGTCGGCCACCCGGTCGCCGGGCCCTGGCCGGGCCTGGCCGTCGTCGCCGCGGCCGTGCACGTCACGGCGATGGCCGTGTGGCTGGGCGGGCTGGCCGGGCTGCTCGGCGGCGTCCTGCGCGAGGAGGCCCCGGCGGCCGACGTGGCCCAGGCGCTGCCGCCGTTCTCCCGGCTGGCCGCCGGGTCGGTCACCGCGCTGGTGGTCACCGGCGTCGTCCAGTCGGTGCGCGAGGTCGGCTCGCCCGCCGCCCTGGTGACGACGACCTACGGCTGGGTGCTGCTGGCCAAGCTGGCGCTGGTCCTCCTGCTGCTGGCCGCGGCCGGTGTCTCCCGGGTGTGGGTGCAGCAGCACCTCGGCGTCCGGCGCTCCCGGCCGGCGCCGCGCCGGCGGGTCACCGCGCACGCCTTCTCCGCGGCCGAGGAGCCCGAGCCGCACCCGGTGGTCGCCTCGGCCGCCGGTGCCCGCGCCGGGGTGCAGGCCGCCGCGGCTGCCGCCGAGCGCCCGGCGCTGCGCCGCTCGGTGCTGGTCGAGCTCGCCGTCGGGCTCGTCGTCCTCGCGCTGTCGGCGGTGCTCGTCGGCACGCCCCCGGCGCGGGCGGGTGTCGCCCAGCCGGTCGACGTGACGCTGCCGGTGCAGACCGCGGCGGGGGAGTCCGGCAGCGTGCAGGTGTCGGTCGACCCCGCTGCGACCGGCCCGAACACCCTGCACGTGTACCTGCTCGACGAGCAGGGGCAGCTGACCCAGCCGGTCGGCATCCGGGTGTCCCTCACCGAGCCCGCGCAGGAGATCGGCCCGATCGACGTCGCCCTGGAGCCGGCCGGACCCGGCCACTACGTCGGCGACGGCATGGCGATCCCCGGCGCCGGCACCTGGACCCTCGCCGTCACCGTCCGGCTCGACGAGTTCACCGCCGGCACCGCCAGCACCACCTTCCCGGTGCGCTGAAGCCCCCTTCACCCCGAACCGACAGGAGAACCGTGTCCTTCCCCCTGCCCCGACCGCTCGCGCGGCTCGGCGTCGTCGTCCTGGCGCTGCTGACGGCGCTGGCCGCCGCCCTCGCCGGAGCGGGCGCCGCCGCGGCGCACGTCAGCGTCTCCTCGACCGACGCCGCCGCCGGCGGCTACGGCAAGCTCACCTTCCGCGTGCCCAACGAGAGCGACACCGCGAGCACGGTCGCGCTGCGGATCGCCGTCCCGGAGGAGTCCGCGCTGGCCTCGCTGCGGGCGCAGCCGGTGCCCGGCTGGACGGTCACGATGACCACCTCGGACCTGCAGACGCCGCTGGAGAGCCACGGCGAGCAGGTCACCAGCTACGTGTCGGTCGTCGAGTTCCGGGCCGCGGACGGCGGCGGGATCCGGCCGGGTGAGTTCCAGGAGTTCGCCCTCTCCGGGGGGCCGTTCCCCGACAGCGACCAGCTGTCCTTCCCGGCGGTGCAGACCTACAGCGACGGCACGGAGGCGGCGTGGATCGAGCCGACCGTCGCGGGCCAGGCCGAGCCGGAGCGCCCCGCGCCGGTGCTCACGCTGACCGACCCGGCCGCCGCCGGCCACGACGCGGCGGGGACGCCGGCCACGACGACGGCCACCGACACCGCGGCGGCGACCGCGCCCGGTCACGGCGACGCCGGCCCGGGCGCGCTGGCGCGGTTCGTGGCGATCCTCGCGCTGCTGACCGGGCTGGCCGGCGTCGTCCTCGGCTGGCGGGCGGGCCGTCGTACCGTGTCCTCGTGAACCCGTTCTCCCGCCGCCGGCTGGCCGTCCTGACCGTCTCGGCCGGGCTCGTGCTGGCCGGCTGCGGCGGCGCGGCCGCCGAGGACCAGGCCGCCGCGGGCCACGAGGAGCACACCGACAGCGCCGTCGCCGAGGTCGAGGGCCCCGAGGCCCGCTACGCCGGGCTGGACCTGCCCGACCCGTACCAGCGGCCCTCGTTCACCCTCACCGGCCCCGGGGGGCAGCCCCACGACTTCGCCGCGGAGACCGGCGGGACGCCGACGCTGCTGTTCTTCGGCTTCACCAACTGCCCGGACGTCTGCCCGACGACGATGACCGACGTGGCCGTCGCGCTGCGCGG
>DASQDS010000322.1:0-14864 GCA_035634075.1 Pilimelia sp.
GCCGCCGTCCCGGCACGCCGCGCCTGTGCGTCCGCCGGCAGCGGGGCGGCGGGCCACACGTGGCAGGCGGCCAGCGGCGCACCGTGGCGGGCGGCCTCCTCGAACGCGAACCCGATCAGCGATGGCGACGGCGCCGCCGCCGGCACGGCAACGACGACGGGCGCGCCGGTTGGGGGCTCCCCGGCCCGCGGCCGGAACACCCGCACGAGGAGGGGGGCGTCGCAGGTGTCGCTGAGCCGCGCGGCGACGGACCCCCAGCCACCCGCGGCGTGGCCGGTGCCCCGGTGGCCGACGACGACCAGGTCGGCCGTTCCCGACTCGCCGGCCAGCACCTCCGCCGGCTCGCCGAGCGGCAGCTGCCCGCAGACCTGCACCCGCGGGTGGTGCCGGCGCAGCCACCCGGTCGCCGCGGCCAGCAGCCGCTCGGCGTCGGCGCGGGAGGTGGGCTCGCCCCCGGTCCGCACGGGCCGCCAGTGCGGCCCTGCCCACACGTGGGTCACCAGCAGCGGGGCCTGCCGCAGGCTCGCTTCGGTGGCGGCCAGTCCCAGGGCCGCGAAGCTCTCCACGGAGCCGTCCACACCGGCTAAGACGGGCCGATCGATCAAGTCGGACACAGTCCACCTCCGGCGCGATCCGGGCGCTCACCGCCTAAATGCACTACCCGGCAACGTACGCTGCGGCGCCCAAGACCGGCAGGGGTCGATGGACCCCAAACAGTCAGTCGACCGCCGACCCCCGACGCGACCGGGCCCGGCGTCGTCGACGCCGGGCCCGGTCCGTTACTGCCGTGCGGTCAGGAGGCGGTGCAGGTCAACGCCGGCGTGCCCGGGGTGCTCGCACCCGGGGTGCCGATGAAGCCGAACGTCGTCTCCCAGTTGGCCGCGACCCCGCCGTTGTGGCCGGCGTTGGTCACGCTCACGCTCTGCCCGGAGGAGGTCACGTTGCCGCTCCACAGGCTGGTCACCCGCTCACCGTTGGCGAAGGTCCAGTCGACCTTCCACCCGCGGATCGCCGAGGTGCCCGGGTTGCGCACGGTGACCGAGGCGTTGAAGCCGCCCGGCCAGGCGCTGTTCATCTTGTACGTCGCGACGCACCCGCTGGACCCGGGGTTGGCCGACGGGCTGGTGCCCGGGTTGGCCGACGGGCTCGTCCCCGGGTTGGCCGACGGGCTCGTGCCGGGGTTCGCCGACGGGCTCGTGCCCGGGTCGGCCGACGGGCTGGTGCCCGGGTCGGGGCTCTGCTGGGTGCCGCCGAAGTTCACGTCCGAGCAGTTGTAGAACGCCTCCGGGCTGTCGGTGCGCTGCCAGATCGAGTAGATGATGTGGCGGCCCTGCTTGACGGGCAGGCGCGCCTGCCACACGTACTCGGCGCCGGTGGCGCCGCTTCGCAGCGGCGGGTTGAGGACGTCGTCGAACGGCGCCGGCTCCAGGTCCGACCACTTCAGCGGCTGGCTGGGGTTCCAGCCGTCCCGGGTGATGTACTGCGACCACCGGCCCGGGTGGGGCGCCCAGCCGTTGTAGCGGAAGGTGATGCTCTGGCCGGACTGCACGTTGGTCGTCGGCCAGTCGGTCCGGGCAAGGTTCAGCCCGGCGAACTTGGTGGTGCCGGCGCCGCACAGCGTCCCGTCCGGGATGATCTCCCGGTGCCGGCCGGCGGCGTTGCCGATGAGCACGCCGAACCAGTCCCAGAACGGCTGCTTGCCGCCGATCGCGACCGCCTCGCGGCAGGCCGGGTTGGTGGGGTTGATGTCACCGCCACCGCCGGCGAGGCCGTCCACGTAACAGGCGTACGTCCGCGTGGGGGGATACACCATGGCGCCGTGGGCGGCAGCCGGGGACTGCTGGACCACCAGCGACACACCGGCACCGGCCACGACCGCGGCCGCGAGGACCGCCACCGTACGTCGGATGTTCAAGATGTTTCCTTCCGGGAAAGCTGCGCTCGCGCACACCTGCGCGACTGGGTTGCTGAGGAACGAGGCGCCGCGCGGCCGCTCGTCGGGGTGCCGGCAGAGGCCGCGACACGAGGCCGGTGGACGGCACGACCCGCACCGGCCGCACGTGGCGACCGGCGACGAAGAGCCGCGCTGGCGTCTCGCACGAACGGTGTGCCATGGCCGCGGGAACGTTTGCCCTCGTCCGTCGCGTGGCGCACCGCCGACTTCGGCCACTCGCTGAAGATCCGGCATCGACATCTAAGCATGGATGCCGCCGGCCCGGCAACGGGAGCGATCGATCGGCCGGCCCGCGCACCCATCGATGTGGCGCGATGGCAGGGACCTGGCATGCGGGGTGGTGGTCCCCGGCCGTGGCGGCCGGGGACCACCCGTCAGGCGGAGCGGGCGGCTGCCCGGACCGCAGCCGCGGGCCGGAACGCGGGCGCCAGGTCGGTCAGCACGTCGGTGAGCTCGGCCACCTGCTCGTCGGTGTGCGCCGCGGTCAGCATGACCCGGACGCCCACGTCGCGGCGGGGGACGAGCGGGTAGGCCGCCAGCGTCACGTACACGCCGCGCCGCCACAGCGCCCGACTCACCGCCGTGAGGTCGACGCCGTCCGCGAGCGGCAGCTCGATGATCGGCGTACCGCTGCGGTTCGGCGTCGCCAGGCCCAGCTCGCGCACGCGGGCCAGCACCGTGGTCGTGTGCCGGTAGAGCGTCGCCCGCAGCTCCTCCCCGCGCCGGTCGTTGATCTCCAGGCCCGCCAGCGCGCTGGCCAGCGACGCCACCGGCGAGGGCCCGGAGTAGAGGTACGGTGCCGCGGCGATCTTCAGGTGGTTCTTCAGGTCGGTGGGCAGGGCCAGGAAGGCCAGCAGCGACGAGTACGCCTTCGAGAAGCCGCCCACCAGCACGACGTCGTCGTAGCTCTCCCCCGCGTGCCGGATCACGGCGTTGCCCCGCACGCCGTACGGCGTGCGCTCGTCGGGCCGCCGCTCGCCGAGGACGCCGAAGCCGTGCGCGTCGTCCACGTACAGCACCGCGCCGTACCGCCGGCACAGGGCGGCCAGCCCGCGCACGTCCGGCGGGTTGCCGGTCATGCTGTCGACCCCGTCCACGCAGACGAGCCGCGGGCCGCGGGCCGGGGCGGCGGCGAGCAGGCCCGCCAGGTGCTCCAGGTCGCCGGTCCGGAACCGCTGGACGGTCGCGCCCAGCGCCCGCGCGTGCACGCAGCCGTCGTACACGGTCTTGTGCGCCCTGGCGTCCAGGAAGATGGTGCCCTCGCCGGCGAGGGCCGGGATCACGGAGAAGTGGATGTGCGTGATCGTCGGCAGCAGCAGCGTGTCCGGCGCGCCGAGCAGGTCGGTGAGCCGCTCCTCGATCCGCGGGTAGAGGCTCGGCTGGCCGAGCAGGCGCGACCAGCTCGGGTGCGTGCCCCACCGGGCGACCTGGTCGCCGATGGCCGCCATCACCTCGGCGTCCAGGTCCAGGCCCAGGTAGTTGCATGAGGCGTAGTCGACGAGCCAGTCGGCGCCCACCCGGATGCGCCGGCCGTCGATCTCGTCGATGACGGCATCGAACATGGGGCTGACCTCGCGCAGGCGCGCGAGGTCGGCCAGTCGCGGGTCGGCGACTCTCGGGTTGCTGACCCGGGGGTCGGTGGGCGCCGGCTGGGGGCGGGCCGGGCCGCGTGCATGGGGTATCACTGCAGCTCCTTCGCCGAAGGGATTCGGGGGGCGATATGGCCAGATACCCGAATCCGCCGGCGTTACGCCGCCACCTGCCGCGGCGCCACCCAGCGCGCCGCGTCGGCCGCCGGCATCGGCCGGGCGAACAGGAACCCCTGGCCCAGGCGGCAGCCCATGGCCAGCAGCGCGTCGCGCGCCGCCTCCTGCTCGATGCCCTCCGCCACGACCTCCAGCCCGAGCGTGTGCGCCAACCGGACGATGCCGTCCACGAGCGCGGCCTGCTGGGGGGACGCCTCCATCCCGTTGATGAACGAGCGGTCGATCTTGACGATGTCGATCGGGGCCTGGCGCAGGTAGCTCAGCGAGGAGTAGCCGGTGCCGAAGTCGTCGATGGCGATGCGCACGCCGAGCGCGCGCAGCGTGGCGAGGTCGTTCCAGACCTGGTCGTCGTCGCGCAGCAGCAGGCTCTCAGTGATCTCGAGCAGGAGGCAGCGCGCCGGCAGGCCCGCGTCGGCCAGCGCGTCGCGGACCTGCTCCACGAAGCCCGGCGTCCGGAACTGGCGCGCCGAGACGTTCACGCTGACGTACTGCTCCGCCCAGGCCTGCGGCGCGTCGCGGGTCCAGCCGGCCAGCGTCTCCAGGGCGGTGCGCAGCACCCAGGCCCCGATCGGCACGATCAGGCCGGTGTCCTCCGCCGTGGAGATGAAGTCGTTGGGTGGCACCATCCCGCGTTGCGGGTCGTTCCACCGCACCAGCGCCTCGACGCCCAATCCGGCACCGGTCGCCAGGTCCACAATGGGCTGGAAGTGCAGCACGAACGCCTCGTCTGCGACGGCCTGCTCCAGCGCGGCCCGCAGCTCGAGGCGCTTGAGCAGGGCGGTGTGCAGGGTGGTCTCGTACCGCCGCCACTGCTGTTTGCCCTCGCTCTTGGCCAGGTAGAGGGCGAGGTCGGCCTGGCGCAGCAGGTCCGCGGCGTCGCGGGCGTCCGCGCTGATGCCCACGCCGACGCTGGCCTGGCTGCTGAGCATCTCGCCGCGCACGTCGACCGGCTCGGCGAGCGAGGCGAGCACCCGCTCGGCCACCTGCTCGATGTCGGCCGGGTGGGTGGCGTCCTCGACGAGGATCGCGAACTCGTCACCGCCCAACCGCGCCGCCGTGTCGTGCTGGCGGAGCACCTCGCTGAGGCGCTGGCCGACCGCGACGAGCAGCTCGTCGCCGCGCTCGTGCCCGAGGCTGTCGTTGATCACCTTGAAGTCGTCAAGGTCGATGAACAGCACGCCGGCGAGGGTGCCGTTGCGCTGCGCCCGTTGCACCGCGCGATGCGTGCGGTCGTGGAAGAGCACCCGGTTGGCCAGGCCGGTCAGCGAGTCGTGCAGCGCCCGGTGGCTGAGCTCGGACTCGAGCCGCCGCCGCTCGGTGACGTCCCGCAGCGTCACCACCAGCCCGCCGACCGACGGGTCCGCCCGCAGGTCCCGGCAGGACACCTCCACCTCGACCCGGCCACCGTCGGCGCGCACGATCGTCCAGTCGGCGTACTCGGTGCCCAGCTCGCCGTCGGTGACGCCGTCGAGCATGAAGCCCGCCCGGCCGCGGTCCTCCGGGTCGACGAGCGACAGCAGGTCCGCGCCCGTCAACGTCTGGTGCCCCAGGACGCGGGCGGCGGACGGGCTGGCGTACCGGACGCGGGCGCCGTCCCCCAGGATCAGGATGACGTCCGTGCTGTTGTGCACCAGCGTCCGGAAGTACTCCTCGCTGATCCGCCGGTTGACCTCGGCGCTCAGGGAGATGCGCTCCAGCGCCAACGCGGCCTGCGCGGCGAGCACCTCCACCGAGCGGTCCAGCGCGGCGAGCGCCCGGGCCGGCGCGGCGACCAGCAGCTCCCCCACCAGGCCGCCGCCGGGGCGGTTCGCCAGCGCCAGCGGGCAGCGCAGGACCGCGGTGAAGTCGGCCAGCCGGGCCGCCAGCGGGGCCGGCAGGTCGTCGACCGGCACGATCTGCGCCGCCAGCCGCGCGTGCCGGCCCGCCGCCTCCGGGGCCCCCGCGCCGTCCAGGTCCAGGATGGCCAGGTGCCCGGTGCCGGCCGGCATCAGCTGCTCCAGGGCGGCCAGCACGGCGGCGCGGACCTGGTCGGCGTCGGCGGCGGAGACCAGCGTGGCCCCGGCCTCGCGCACGGCGCGCTCGCGGACGACCGCCTGCCGGTGGGTGGTCGCCACGCCCGCGAGGCGGCTCAGGACCAGGCCGAACAGGACGGCCGACAGCACCGAGATCATCACGCCGTCCCGCACGGTGCCGCTCAGCGCCTGGACGAACAGGACGCCCGGCGCCATCATCGAGGCGGTTGCCAGCAGCGCCAGCCGGCGCGGGCCGATCTCGCTCTGCCGGACGACCCGCGGCTGCGTGAGCCGAAGCATCGACGGGTGCAGGGCGGCCGCGCCCCAGGCGGCGTAGAAGAGGATCCAGCCGGCGTCGACCGCGCCGCCCACCTCCCAGGTGCCCGCGAGCTGGCTCAGCCCGTACGCCACGTCCGCCACCAGGAGCCCGGCCGCGCCGAGCGTGAGCAGGGCGACCGACGTGCTGGCCCGGGCCGTGGCGAGCAGACGGATGACGGTGAGCAGGATGAGGATGTCGCCGAGCGGGTAGGCGATCGACACCAGGCGCTCGGGGACGGTCAGGCCCGGCGTCTGCACGTACGGCTGGATCAGGAAGATCCAGGACAGCAGCCCGAGGCCGAGCGTCACGGTCAACGCGTCCAGCAGGCTGGCGCGGTCCCGGCCGGCCACCCCGGACCGGGCCAGGCCGATCAGGCCGCCGGTCAGCAGCGGCACCATGCCGAGGTAGAGCGCGTCGGCCACGGACGGGAACGGGTTCTCCTGCTCCAGCACCGTGGTGAGCACGTTGTAGGAGGTGTCGCCGGCGGTGAAGACGAACAGCGCGGCGGCGAGGACAAACCACGGGGCCCGGGCGCCCGGCCGGTTGCGCCGGATGCCCAGCAGCACGGCGGCGACGCTGGTCAGGCCGATCGCGACCCACACTCCGAGGTGCCACTGCGGACGCAGGAAGAAGGTCGCGGCGAGCGCCGCCAGCCACGCCCAGTAGAGGGCGAGGAGCTTCCGCGTCGACATGTCACCTCCCTCCGACGGGTGCCGGCCCGCACCCGCGCGCGGGGGTGCGGGTGGGCACGGGTGCGCCTAGGATTGCACTCACGCCCATCGGTCCGTGCTTCATGGGTCTGAGCGGTTCCGGCTCGGGCACCGACCGCAGAGAGAGGGCACCGGCGTGGACCTCCTGGTGACCAGCGTGGCCAAGCGCCCCGACCTGGCGCCGCTGCTGGGCGACTTCGCCGGCGCATGGCCCGAATTCATGTACCACGACCCACTGGCCGCGTTGGTCTACGGCCACGAGGCGACCAGCCTCGCGGAATACTGCCTGATCGCCGTGGACCGCGATCAACCCACGCGCCCCCTCGCGCGGGCGTACAGCGCGCCCTTCACGTGGCCCGGCGACCCCGACACCGACCTGCCAGCGGGCGGTTGGGACGCCGTCGTGCTGAGCAGCGCGAACGATCGGCTCGCGGGCCGGCGCGGCAACATCGCGTCGGCCCTGGAGATCACTGTACGCGCCGACCTGCGCGGCAAAGGGCTTTCCCCGATCATGCTGGCGGCGCTCCGGCGGACCGCCACTGACCTGGGCCACAGCAGCCTCGTGGCGCCCGTGCGCCCCACCGGCAAGCACCTGCACCAGGCCGAACCGATGGCGGAGTACGTGGCCCGGCGCCGGCCGGACGGGCTGCCGGCGGACCCGTGGCTGCGGGTGCACGCGCGGGCCGGTGGGCGGATCGTCGGGGTCGCGCCGCGGTCGATGACGATCGCCGGCACGCTCGCCGAGTGGCGCCGGTGGACCGGCCTGGCGTTCGACACCACCGGCCCGGTGCCGGTCCCCGCGGCGCTGACCCACGTCCACTGCGACGTCCCGGCGGACCACGCCGTCTACGTGGAACCGAACGTCTGGGTCAACCACCCCCTCCGGCCCGCGTAACGCCGGCTGATCAAGGGATTGGTGCCTCGACACGCCGGTCGCCGTGGCACCAATCCCTTGATCACGCAGCACCGGTGGGGCGCTGCGCCGTCAGCAGGAGTTGGCGCCGGTTGGCCAGGTCCGCGCCGACGCCCGACGCTTCCGCCAGGAGGACGTCCGCGACCTCGTCGCCGAGCTCGGCCCGCAGGTCGGCGGCGTGTTCCCGCCAGAGGGCGTAGTTGCGCGCGGTGGGTTCGCGCCAGCCGGGCACCTCGGCGTAGTCGACCACCCGCAGGCCGGCGGCGCGCACGACCGGGCGGAAGTCGCCCGGCCCGGCGCCGGCCACCACGTGGACGCTGGCCACGAGGCGGCCGCCGGGCCGCAGGACCCGGCGCAGCTCGGCGAACGCCGAGGGCAGGTCGGCCGCGTACGTCAACGCGTCCAGGCTGCCCGCCGCGGCCACGCTCGCCGGCGGCAGGCCGGTGTCGGTGAACGTGCCGGCCACGAACCGGTACGGCGGCGGATCGGCGAAGGCGGCGGCGGTGGCCCGCGCCCGCCGCAGCGCCGCCGCCGAGAAGTCGAGGCCGACGAGCGCCGCGCCGCAGGCGCGGGCCAGCCACAGCCCCGGGCCACCCTCGCCGCAGCCGAGGTCGAGCAGCGTGCCGCCGGGCGGCACGGCCAGCAACTCGCGGATCCGGTGCAGCAGCGGCCAGGTGGTCGCCCCGTAGGGCCGCAGCTCGATCGGGTACGCATCGCCGTACGCCCGGTGGGCCAGCCGGGGTAGCAGGTCGCTGCGCTCCAGCGCGGCGAACTCCGGATCCCAGTCGGCACCGGTCGGCGGGGGTGAGGCCGACATGCCGCCATCCTCGCCCAGGCCGGCGCGGCCCGCCCGCCGGGGCGGCCGGTTGCCGGCGCCACGTCACGCCGGTCGGGTGCCGCCCCCGGCGTCCGGCGCGTCGGGCGCGTTGGGCGGGCCGGGCGGGTGGCGCGGCGCGCGCAGCAAGCCCACCACCGCCAGTGCCACGCCGGTCAGAAGCATGGCCGCGACCAGGCTGCCCTCCGCGTTCATGGGCAAACCGGTGGGCCCGGCCGACGGCCCGACCGCGGCGAAGGCGACCGCCTCCCCGTCGGACCGCGGGAAGTGCAACGCCATGGTCGACAGCGTCTGGTCGAGGCCGAGCAGTGCCACCACGCCGACCAGCCCGAGCCCCGCCGCCGCCAGCCATGCCGGGAGATCGCGACCGGCCAGCACGGCGGCGCAGGCCAGTGCCAGCACGGCGGTGACCGCGGGGGCGAGCACCGCCGCCCACAGCGCGACCGGGTTCTCCGCCGGATACGGCGCCACGCCGTCGAGCGCCGGCACGGCCGCGAGCAGGGTCAGGACCAGGCCGGCGACCACCCCGGCGCGCGCGGTCCCGCGCCTGCGCCGGCCGGGCAGGCGCGCCGCGCCGACGGCCAGGCAGCAACAGGCGACGAGCAGCGGGACACTGAAGCGGAGGGAGTACGCGACGCCGCCATCGATCACCTGGACGAGCAGCGCCGCCGACCGCGCGGGCGGCCCGTAGCTGAAGCGCGAGACCTCCACGGTCTGGGCGCCGGCGGCCACGAGGGTGCCGGCGCCGAGCGCCAGCAGGCCCGCGACCAGCGACCAGCGGACCGCCGCCCGCACCGACCGCCCGGCCACCAGAACGTAGGCCGTCAGCGCCGCCCACGCCGCTGTGTCGGCGCGCTGCAGCGGGGCGGCGAGCAGCACCCTGTCCGCGAGCAGCACGCCACCGGCGTACACCACCGCGCACACGGCGAACACGCCGAGCAGCACCCCCCGCAACCGCACCACGGGATGGTGTCACACGGGCGGGTCAGCCCGCCGCCCGCAGGGCACCGCGCCTCGTTCGAGCCGGAGCAGACCGTAGCCTGGACCTCCGCCAGCCACGGGTACCCTCCGCCAGCCACCGGTAGTTGTGGTCGGACACCACGGCGAAGTCGAAGCCGGCGGCCTCGGCCCGGACGGCGTCGTCCACGAGGTGGCCGGGCGGCGCCTGCTCGCCCATCAGGGTGTATCCGCTGCTGGTGTGCCCCCCGCTGCGGTTTCCGGCCCGCGATCGGCAAACCCCGGTTTCGCGCCGGCGTCGGGGGGCAGAGTGAACCCCATGACGCAGACCGTGGTTCGTGGGCCGAAGGCACTCCGGGCGCGGGCCCGCCGCGGCCGACTTTTCACCGCGCTGGAGCAGGCGACCGGCCTGGACGCCGTGGGCGACGCCGGACAGCGGGCGGTCCGCGCCGTGCTGCGCCCGCAGCGGCTGCGCGACGCGCTGCACGGGGTGTGGCTCGGCCACGCGCTGCACCCGGTGCTCGTCCAGGTGCCGGTGGGATCCTGGATCTCCACCGCGGTGCTGGACATCACGGGCCGGCACCCCCGGGCCGCCACCACCCTCGCTACGGTGGGCACGGCCAGCGCGCTGCCGGCCGCTGTGGCGGGCCTCAACGACTGGGCGGCGCTCTCCCGCGAGCAGCGGCGGGTCGGGATCGTCCACGCGGTGGCCAACACCGCGGCGCTCGCCCTCTACGCCGCCTCGGTCGCCGACCGGCTGCGCGGGCGGCACGGCCGGGGTCGGGTGCTGGCGTTTCTCGGCCTCAGCATCGCCGGGGGCGGGGCGTACGTCGGCGGCCACCTGTCCTACGGCCAGGCCGCGCAGGTGAGCCAGGCCGCGCCCGAGCTGCGGCTGGTGCCGGAGGGCTGGCACGAGCTCGGTGCGCTGGCCGAGTTCCCGGACGGCGGCATGGCGGTGCGGACGATCGGCGACGTGCCGGTGCTGGTGGCCCGGGACGGCGACGAGTGCACAGTGCTGGTGGAGCGGTGCGGGCACCAGCGCGGCCCGCTGGGCGAGGGCGAGGTCACCGGCAGCGGCGCCGACCGGTGCGTGGTGTGCCCGTGGCACGGCAGCGCCTTCCGGCTGCGCGACGGCGCCGTCATGCACGGCCCGGCCGCCAGCGACCAGCCCCTGCTGCGCAGCCGCGTCGTGGCCGGCCGGGTCGAGGCCGCCCTTCCGTAGGCGCGGCGCCCCGGTCAGGGGACGTTCGTTGCCTCGGCGCCGATGGTGGTGTCGGGGCCGTGGCCGGTGTGCACGACGGTCTCCGGCGGCAGCGCCAGCAACCGGGTCCGGATCGACACCACGATCGTGTCGAAGTCGGAGTAGGACCGGCCGGTGGCGCCCGGCCCGCCCGCGAAGAGCGTGTCCCCGGTGAACACGGCGCCCAGCTCGGGCGCCAGCAGGCAGCAGGCGCCCGGCGCGTGGCCCGGCGTGTGCAGCACCCGCAGCACTCCCCCGGCGACCGCGATGGCCTGGCCGTCGGCCAGCTCCCCGTCCGGCGCCCGGTCGGGGTGGGTCTGGTCCCACAGCACCCGGTCGGCCGGGTGCAGCAGCACCGGGGCGCCGAGCCGGCGGGCCAGCTCCGGGGCGGCGTTGACGTGGTCGTTGTGCCCGTGGGTGCAGACGATCGCCCGGACCCGGCGGGAGCCGACCGCCGCCTCGATCGCCGCGGCGTCGTGCGCGGCGTCGACGACCACGCATTCGGCGTCGTCGCCCACCACCCACACGTTGTTGTCCACGTCCCACGAGCCACCGTCGAGTGTGAACACCCCGGACGTGACCACCCGCTCGGCCCTCACCCGAACACCACCACGCTGCGCAGCACCGCGCCGTGCTCCATCCGCTCGAAGGCGGCCTCCACGTCGGCCAGTCCGATGGTCTCCGAGACGAACCGGTCCAGCGGAAGCCGGCCCTGCCGGTACAGCGCGATCAGCGTCGGGAAGTCCCGCTCGGGCAGGCAGTCGCCGTACCAGGAGGACTTGAGGGCGCCGCCGCGCCCGAACACGTCCAGCATCGGCAGGTCCAGGCGCATGTCGGGTCGGGGCACCCCCACCAGCACCACCGTGCCGGCCAGATCGCGGGCGTGGAATGCCTGCTCGTACACCTGGGGCAGGCCCACCGCCTCGATCGCCACGTCCACGCCGAACCCGCCGGTGAGCGCCCGGATGGCCTCGACCGGGTCCGTCCGGGCCGAGTTCACCGTGTCGGTGGCCCCGAACTCCCGCGCCCAGTCCAGCTTGCGGTCGTCCACGTCGACCCCGATCACCGTCGTGGCCCCCGCCAGCACCGCGCCGGCGATCGCCGCGTCGCCGACCCCGCCGCAGCCGAACACCGCCACCGAGTCGCCCCGGCCGACGCCGCCGGTGTTGACCGCCGCCCCGATGCCGGCCATCACCCCGCACCCGAGCAGTCCCGCGACGGTTGCCGGCGCGGCCGGGTCCACCTTCGTGCACTGCCCGGCGGCGACCAGCGTCTTCTCGACGAAGGCGCCGATCCCCAGCGCCGGCGAGAGCGCGGTGCCATCGGTCAGCGTCATCGGCTGGCCGGCGTTGTGGGTGGCGAAGCAGTACCACGGCCGGCCGCGCCGGCACGCCCGGCACTGGCCGCACACGGCGCGCCAGTTGAGGATCACGAAGTCGCCGGGCGCGACGGACGTCACGCCCTCGCCGACCGCCTCGACCAGGCCGGCGGCCTCGTGGCCGAGCAGGTACGGGAAGTCCTCGCCGATCCCGCCCTCCCGGTAGTGCAGGTCGGTGTGGCACACCCCGCACGCCTGCACGGCGACGACGGCCTCACCGGGCCCGGGGTCGGGGACCACCACCGTCTCGATCGTCACCGGCTCGCCCTTGCCCCGGGCGACAACTCCCCTGACCTCGTACGGCACGGTGGACCTCCTGCGGCGGCGGCGGCGCGGACGCCCCCATTGTGCCGCCGGCCCGGCGCGCCGGCACCCGTTCAGCGCAGGCGCGGCAGGATCCGCTCGCCGTACAGCCGCAGGAACCGCTCCTGGTCCGGGCCCGGCGCGTGGAAGACCAGGTGGGTGAAGCCCAGGTCCAGATACTCGCGGACCCGCTCGACGTGCTCCGTCGGGTCGCTGGACACGATCCACCGGGAGGCCGCCCGCTCGACCGGCAGCGCGTCCGCGCGGCGCTGCATCTCGATCGGGTCGTCGACGCCCGTCTTCTCCTCGCCGGTCAACGCCAGGGCGGCCCAGTGCCGGGTGTCCTCCATCGCCTTGCGGGCGTCCGGGTCGAACGACACCTTCACCTCGATCGTCAGGTCGAGGTCCGCGCGCGACCGGCCGGCCTTCTCGGCGCCCTCGGCCACGGCCGGCAGCAACGTGTCGGTGTACAGCTCGCGGCCCTTGCCGCTGGTGCAGATGAAGCCGTCGGCGAGGCGGCCGGCCAGCCGGCTCGCCGCCGGGCCCGCGCCGGCGATGTACAGCGGGACCGGCTGGCCCGGCCGGTCGTAGATGGTCGCCCGGTCGGTGCGGTAGTAGTCGCCCTCGAACGTGACCCGCTCGCCGGCCCACAGCTCCCGGATGAGCGTGACCGCCTCCTTGAGCCGGGCGAAGCGCTCCTTCTGCTCGGGCCAGCGCACGCCCAGCGGGACCTCGTTGAGCGACTCCCCCGAGCCGACCCCGAGGATGACCCGGCCCGGTGCGAGGCAACCGAGCGTGGCGAACGCCTGGGCCACCATCGCCGGGTGGTAGCGGAAGGACGGCGTGAGGACGCTCGTCCCGGTGATGATCCGCCGGGTGCTGGCCAGCAGGGCGCCCAGCCACGGCAGCGCCGCGGGGGCGTGCCCGCCGTCGTGCCGCCACGGCTGGAAGTGGTCGCTGACGAACACGGAGTCGAACCCGCACTCCTCGGCCAGCACGCCGTTTCGCAGCAGCTCCCGCGGGCCGAACTGCTCCGCTGACGCCTTGTAGCCGAACCTGACCATGACCTGCCCCTCCGCCACGCCCCGTACCGGGCCCCTGCGCACCCTACCGGCCATTACGGCTGGTAACTGTGGCCTGGATCACCGGCGTTCCGCCAGGCGGGGGCGTCAGCCGGCCTCGGCCACCCGGCGGCCCAGCTCGAGCAACTCCCGCACCCGCGCGCCCGTCGGGGCCTCGGTGTAGATGCGCAGCACCGGCTCCGTGCCGGAGAAGCGCAGCAGCAACCAGCTGCCGTCGGCGAGGTGGAGCTTCACACCGTCCCTGCTCACCAACCGTTCGACGGCACGCACCGTACCCGGGGCGGCCGTGGCGGCGATCCGGTCGTCCAGCTCGGCGAGCATCGCCTTCACGTGGGCGTCGTAGTGCAGCCGGTCGAACCGAACGTCGACCCGGTCGTACTCGCTCGGCCCGAAGGTGCTCAGCAGGTCGCGCAGCAGCGCGTCGAAGTCGCTGCCGCGCTGGGCCCGCAGTTGCACCAGCAGGAGCGCGGCGAGCAGGCCGTCGCGCTCCGGGAGGTGGAAGCCGAACCCGAAGCCACCGGACTCCTCGCCGCCGATCACGGCGGACACCTCGGTCATCTTCGGCCCGACGTACTTGAACCCGACCGGCGTCTCGTACGCCTGCGTACCGAACGCGGCGGCGAGGCGGGGCACCATCTGCGTGGTGTTCAGGGTGTACACGGCCGGCCCCACCAGTCCCCGGTCGGCCAGCAGGTGCCAGTACAGCAACCCGTACACCTGGAGCTGGTTGACGAACCGGCCGCTCTGGGTGACCAGGCCGACCCGGTCGGCGTCGCCGTCGAAGGCGATGCCGCCGTCGGCGCCGGCGGCGGTGACCGCCGCGCAGAGCGCGTCGACGTGCGGCCGGATCGGCTCGGGGTTCACGCCGCCGAAGAACGGGTTGCGTTCCGTGCGGATCTCCGTGAGCCGCAGGCCCGCCGCGTCGCCGAGCACCGCCGGCAGCCAGCCGGCGCCGCTGCCGTGCATCGGGTCGACGATCAGGTGCGCCGGGCTGCGGCGGATCAGGTCGATGTCGACCAGGGAGCGCAGCCGCGCCACGTACTCCGGCCCGAGGTCGGCGACCGTCACCCCGCCGGCCGGCTCGGGCGGCGCCACCTCCGTGGCCGGGATGCGCAGCTCGATCTCCCGCAGCACGTCCGCGGCGGCGGGCGCGCCCGACGAGTCCTTGATCTTGATGCCGTTGTCCAGCCATTCGTTGTGACTGGCTGTCACGACCAGCGCCATGCACCCCCGGCGGTGGGCGGTGAAGCTGCACAGCTGGGTCGGCACCGGCCGGTCGGACAGCACCACCTCGATCCCCCGGCTGGCCAGCACGGCCGCGGCGGCCGCGGCGAAACCCTCGCTGGCGAACCGGCGGTCGTAGCCGACCACGACCACGTCCGGCCGGGCCGGATC
>DASQDS010000323.1:0-1894 GCA_035634075.1 Pilimelia sp.
GGCGTCCCCCGGGTGGTGATCGCTGCGCCGGCGTCCGGGCACGGCAAGACCACCGTCGCCACCGGGCTGCTGGCCGCATTCGCCGCCCGGGGCACCGCCGTGGCCGGTTTCAAGGTCGGCCCCGACTTCATCGACCCCGGATACCATGCCCTCGCCGCCGGCCGGCCGGGGCGCAACCTGGACCCGGTCATGGTGGGCGAGGAGCTGATCGGGCCGCTGTTCGCGCACGGCGCCGCCGGTGCGGAGCTGGCCGTCATCGAGGGTGTGATGGGCCTCTACGACGGCCGGGTCGGTGCCGGCGACACCGGCTCCACCGCGCACGTCGCGGCGTTGCTGGGCGCCCCCGTGCTGCTGGTCGTGGACGCGGCGGCGCAGGGCCGCTCGGTGGCCGCCCTGGTGCACGGCTTCCGCAGCTTCGGTGACGTGCAGTTGCGCGGGGTGATCCTCAACCGGGTCGGATCCGACCGGCACGAGTCGCTGCTGCGCGAGGCGTGCGAGGAGGTCGGCACCCCGGTGCTGGGCGTGCTGCGCCGGACCGACGCGGTCGCCGCCCCGTCGCGGCACCTCGGGCTGGTCCCCGCCGCGGAACGCCGCGCCGAGGCGACCGCGTCCGTCACTGCGCTGGCCGCCCTGGTCGCCGACGGCGTCGACCTCGACGCGGTGGCCGCGGTGGCGCGCTCCGCCGGACCGCTGTCCGCCGAGCCGTGGTCACCGCAGGCGGCGGACCCGCTGCCGGGCCGCCCGGTGGTCGCCCTCGCGGGTGGCCCGGCGTTCAGCTTCTCCTACGCCGAGACGGCGGAGTTGCTCGCCGGCGCCGGTGCCGAGGTGGTCACCGTGGACCCCCTGCACGACGAGAAGCTGCCCGACGGCACGCGGGCGCTCGTCGTCGGCGGCGGCTTCCCCGAGGTGTACGCCGACCGCCTGACCGCCAACGAGCCGCTGCGCATCGCCGTCGCGTCCCTGGCGGCCGTCGGCGCCCCGATCGCCGCGGAGTGTGCGGGCCTGCTGTGGTTGTGCCGAACGCTCGACGAGGCCCCGATGTGCGGGGTGCTCGACGCCGACGCCGCGATGACACCCACCCTCACGCTGGGATACCGCGACGCGGTGGCGCTGACCGACAGCCCGCTGGCCGAGGCGGGCACCCGGATCACCGGTCACGAGTTCCACCGCACCACCGTGCATCCCCGTTCGGGGTTGCTGTTGTCCCCGGCCGACGGGGCCGCCTGGGCGTGGCGCGGCGCCGACCCCGAGGGCTTCGCCACGGGTGGCGTGCACGCCTCGTACCTGCATCTGCACTGGGCGGCCCGGCCCGGGATCGCGCGGCGGCTGGTGGCGGCATGCGCCTGATCGGGGTGGGCGTCGGCCCCGGCGACCCGGAACTGGTGACCGTCAAGGCGGTCCGCGTGCTGGCCACCGCCGGGCGGGTCTTCGTGCCCGTGCTGGACGCCGCCGACACCGGCCGGGCTGAGGCCACCGTGCGCGCGCACGCCGCGCACGAGCGGATCGAGCGCCTGGTCTTCGCCCTCAACGAGCCGGTCGACGCCCGCGCCCGCACCGAAGGGCGGCAACGCCGGGAACGGTACTGGGACGCCGCGGGCGCCGCCGTGGCGGACTGGTTGCACGCGAGCGGGGGCACCGCCGCGTTCGCCACCATCGGGGACCCCAACATCTACTCGACGTTCGCCTATCTCGCCGCCACGGTGCGCGCCTTGCTGCCGGACGTGGTGATCGAGACGGTGCCCGGGATCACCGCCATGCAGGCACTGGCGGCCGCCTCCGGGGTGCCGCTGGTCGAGGGCGCCGAACCGTTGACCCTGCTGCCCCTGGCCAGGGGGCTCGACGGGCTCGGCGAGGCGCTCGCCGGCCCGGGCACGGTGGTGCTCTACAAGGGTGG
>DASQDS010000324.1:0-11718 GCA_035634075.1 Pilimelia sp.
ACGAACTCGGGCGCCAGGATCCGGGACGACGACGCCAGCGGGTCCACCGCCGGGTAGATGCCCTTGTCCGAGATGGAGCGCTCGAGGTTGGTGGTCGCGTCCAGGTGGGCGAACGTGGTGGCCGGTGCCGGGTCGGTGTAGTCGTCGGCCGGCACGTAGATCGCCTGCATGGACGTGATCGCCTGGCCCCGGACGGAGGTGATCCGCTCCTGGAGCTGGCCCATCTCGTCGGCCAGCGTCGGCTGGTAGCCCACGGCGCTGGGCATGCGGCCGAGCAGCGTGGAGACCTCCGAGCCGGCCTGGGTGAAGCGGAAGATGTTGTCGATGAAGAGCAGCACCTCCTGCTTCTGCACGTCGCGGAAGTACTCCGCCATCGTCAGGGCGGACAGCGCGACCCGCAGGCGGGTGCCCGGCGGCTCGTCCATCTGGCCGTAGACCAGGGCGGTCTTGTCGATGACGCCGGACTCCGTCATCTCGGTGATGAGGTCGTTGCCCTCGCGGGTGCGCTCGCCAACGCCGGCGAACACCGAGGTGCCACCGAAGTTCTTGGCCACCCGGATGATCATCTCCTGGATGAGCACCGTCTTGCCCACGCCCGCGCCGCCGAACAGGCCGATCTTGCCGCCCTTCACGTACGGGGCCAACAGGTCGAGCACCTTGATGCCGGTCTCCAGCATCTCGGTCTTCGGCTCCAGGTCCGCGAACGCGGGTGCCTTGCGGTGGATCGGCCAGCGCTCGGTGATCTGCAGCTGCTCACCCTCCTTGAGGTTGAGGCAGTCGCCGATCGCGTTGAACACGTGGCCCTTGGTGCCGTCGCCCACCGGCACGGAGATCGCGGAGCCGGTGTCGGCCACCGGGGTGCCACGCACCAGGCCGTCGGTCGGCTGCATCGAGATCGCCCGGATGATGTTGTCGCCCAGGTGGCCGGCGACCTCCAGCGTCAGGGTCTTGCGGCCCCCGGACAGCTCGACGTCGACGTGGAGGGCGTTGAAGATGTCCGGCATCGCGTCGCGCGGGAACTCCGCGTCCACGACCGGGCCGATGACCCGGACGACGCGACCGGTGGCGGTATTGGTCTCTGCTACTGCGGTCATCACTCTTCACTTCCTGCCGCGGCGAGGGCGTTGACGCCGCCAACGATCTCGCTGATCTCCTGGGTGATCCCAGCCTGGCGCGCGGAGTTCATGTCGCGCGTGTACTTCTGGATCATCTCGTCCGCATTGTCTGTCGCGCTCTTCATCGCCCGGCGCCGCGCCGCCGACTCGCTCGCCGCCGAGTCGATCAGCGCCGCGTAGATCCGCGTGTTGATGTACTTCGGCAGGAGCGCGTCGAGCAGCGTCTCGGCCTCCGGCTCGAACTCGTACGCCGGGAGCACCCCCTCGGAACGCGGCCGGTCCTCGACCTCCATCGGGCCGATGACCCGGGTCGCCGGCTGCTGCGTCATGAGGGACTTGAACTGGGTGAAGACCACGTGCAGCTCGTCCACGCCGAGGGTCCCGTCCGGGCCCGCGCCGCCGGCGTCGTCGTCGTCCGCGCCCCGGACGAACGCCTCGATGAGCGTCTCCCCGATGGCCCGGGCGTCCGCGAACGTCGGCTGCTCGGAGAAGCCCGTCCAGCTGCCGGCGACCGGCCGGTTGCGGAACCGGTAGTAGGCCACGCCCTTGCGCCCGACCACGTACAGCACCGGCTCCTTGCCGTCGGACCGCAGCCGGGCCAGGAGCTGCTCCGCGGTGCGGATGGCGTTGGAGCTGTACCCGCCGGCCAGCCCACGGTCGCTCGTGATCAGCAGCACGCCGGCGCGGCGCACGGTCGGCCGCGCCGTGAGCAGGGGGTGGTCGACCGCCGCGTTGGAGGCCAGCGCCGTCAGCACGCCGGTGATGGCCTGGGCGTACGGCAGGGACGCCGCCACCCGGGCCTGGGCCTTGGCGATGCGGCTGGTGGCCACCAGCTCCATCGCCTTGGTGATCTTCTTCATCGACTTGGCGGAGCGGATCCGCTGACGAAGAACGCGTACCTGGGCTGCCATCGATCGGCCTCTACCGCTGCTCGGCCGGCTCGTCGGCGTACCGGGTGACCGTCTCGCGGTCCGGCTCGCCGGCCAGCGGCTCCGCCGCCGGCTCGTTGACCTGGTGCTCGCCGGCGCCGGCGCGGAACCGCTTCTTGAACTCCACAATGGCCGAGTCGAGCCCGGCGATGATGTCGTCGTCCCACGTGTTGCCGGCGATCGCGTCCAGCGTGCCCTTGTGGTGCTGGCGCAGGTACTGCAGGAACTCGGACTCGAACCGGCGGACGTCCGCGACCGGGATGTCGTCGAGCTTGCCCTCCGTGCCGGCCCAGATCGAGACGACCTGCTCCTGCACCGGGTACGGCGAGTAGTTCGGCTGCTTGAGCAGCTCGACCAGCCGGCCGCCCCGCTCCAGCTGCGCCCGCGACGCCTTGTCCAGGTCGGACGCGAAGGCCGCGAAGGCCTCCAGCTCGCGGTACTGCGCCAGGTCCAGCCGAAGCCGGCCGGCGACCTTGCGCAGCGGCTTGACCTGCGCCGCGCCGCCCACCCGCGACACCGAGGTGCCCACGTTGATGGCCGGCCGCACGCCCTGGTTGAACAGGTCGGACTCCAGGAAGATCTGGCCGTCGGTGATCGAGATGACGTTGGTCGGGATGAAGGCCGAGATGTCGTTGGCCTTCGTCTCGATCAGCGGCAGGCCGGTCATCGAGCCGCCGCCCATCTCGTCGGAGAGCTTCGCGCAGCGCTCCAGCAGCCGGGAGTGCAGGTAGAAGACATCGCCCGGGTACGCCTCGCGGCCGGGCGGGCGGCGCAGCAGCAGCGACACGGCGCGGTACGCCTCGGCCTGCTTGCTCAGGTCGTCGAAGACGATGAGGACGTGCTTGCCGCCGTACATCCAGTGCTGGCCGATGGAAGAGCCCGTGTACGGCGCGAGGAACTTGAAGCCGGCCGGGTCCGAGGCGGGGGACGCCACGATGGTCGTGTACTCCATCGCGCCGTGCTCCTCCAGGATGCCCTTCACCGAGGCGATCGTGGAGGCTTTCTGGCCGATGGCGACGTAGATGCAGCGGACCTGCTTCTTCGGGTCGCCGGACTCCCAGTTCGCGCGCTGGTTGAGGATCGTGTCCAGGGCGACGGTGGTCTTGCCGGTCTTGCGGTCACCGATGATCAGCTGCCGCTGTCCCCGGCCGATCGCGGTCATCGCGTCGATGGCCTTGATGCCGGTCTGCAGGGCCTCGGTGACGCCCTGGCGGGCCATCACGTTGGGGGCCTGCAGCTCCAGCTCGCGGAAGCCCTCGTTGGCGACCTCGCCCAGCGCGTCGATGGGCTGGCCCAGCGGGTCCACCACGCGGCCGAGGAAGGCGTCGCCGACCGGCACGGAGAGCACCCGGCCGGTGCGCTTGACCTTCTGCCCCTCCTCGATGCCGGTGAAGTCGCCGAGCACCACGACGCCGATCTCGCGCACGTCGAGGTTCAGCGCCACGCCGAGCGTGCCGTCCTCGAACTCCAGCAGCTCGTTCGCCATCGTGGAGGGCAGGCCCTCCACGTGGGCGATGCCGTCGCCGGCGTCGGACACGATACCGACCTCCTCGCGGGAGATCTCCGGCGTGTAGGAGGAGACGTAGCGCTCCAGGGCGCCGCGGATCTCCTCCGACGAGATGGTCAGCTCGGCCATCCTCTGCTTCCTCTAGGTCAAGGTCCGGGGTAACCGGAGCGGCGGGAAAACGAGAAATCAGCGCGCGGTCAGCGCGTTGCGGGTGTCGGCGAGGCGGCGGGCGACCGTGCCGTCGTACAGGTCGGAGCCGACCTGCACGCTCATGCCGCCGAGGATCCCCGGGTCCACGGTGAGTTTCAGGGCGACCTCTCGACCGTACAGTTGCGCCAGCGCCGCGCCCAGCCGACTGACGTCGGCCTCGCTGATCGGCGCGGCCACCGTGACGTACGCCACCTGCCGCTCCCGCCGCTCGGCGGCGAGCTCGACGAGCCGGCTCAGCGCGCCGGTGAAGTTGCGCCCGCCGAAGCCGTGCACGGCCAGCTCGGCCAGCCGGACCGTGACCGGCCGCGCCTTGCCGGACAGCAGCGAGCGGATCAGCTCGGCGCGCCGCGCGGCCGACACCGAGGAGTCACCGACGGTCGCGGCGAGCTGCGGCGAGCCGGCAACGACCTGGCCGAACCGGAACAGCTCGTCCTCCACCTCGGCCAGCTCGCCGGCGGTCTGGGCGGCCGCGAGCAGGGCGGCCACGACCAGCCGCTCCGTCGCGTCCAGCAGCTCCGTCGACGAGGACCACCGGCCGGACACCAGCACGCCGAGCAGGTCCAGCGTCTGGGCGGCCACCCGGTCGCCCAGGATCTGCCGGACCAGGTCCGCGCGGTCCCGCCCGGCCCGCGCCGGGTCGGACAGCGCCCGCCGCAGGCGGGGCTCCCTGGCCAGCAGCACGGCCACCGAGAGGATCTCGTCGGCCGTGGCCGCCACCGCGGTCGGGTCGGCGCCGGCGGCGTACGCCTCCAGGCGGTCCACCGCGGCGGCGTACGACTCCCGGCTGGCCGCCGACATCAGCGCCGCCCGCTGGTCTCGAGGTCGGACAGGAAGCGCTCCACCGTGCCGCGGCGGCGGGCCTCGTCGGCGAGCGACTCGCCCACGATGCGGCTGGCCAGGTCGATCGCGAGCGTGCCCACCTCGGCGCGCAGCTCCCGGACGATGGTCTGCCGCTCGCCGGCCAGCTGGTCCTTGCCGGCCGCGATGATGCGGTCCCGCTCCTCCCGCGCCTGGGCGAGCACCTCGGTCTTGATGCCCTCGGCGTCGGCGCGGGCATCGTCGCGGATCCGGGCCGCCTCGGTGGCGGCCTCGTCGAGCTGGGCCTTGTACTGGGCGAGCAGCCTGTTCGCCTCGGCCTGCGCGGCCTCAGCCCGCTTGATCCCGCCCTCGATCGCGTCCACCCGCGCGGCGAACGTCTGCTCCATGCGCGGGAAGACGTACTTCATCAGCACGAAGCAGAGCAGCGCGAAGGCGATCGTCCCGATCACCAGCTCCTGCCAGATCGGGATGATCGGATTGTGCTCCGTGCCGCCCTCGGCGGCGAGGTTCACGTCGGCGGCCAGGTTCAACAGCATGTGCAGCCTCCCGGTGGGGGTTGTGCGCGGGCTACAGGTCGCCCATCCAGACGAAGCCGAACGCGACGCCCAGCAGGGCCAGCGCCTCGATCACGGCGAAGCCGATCCACATGTAGGGGATGGTCAGCCGGGAGGACTCCGGCTGCCGCGCGGTCGACTGGATGTAGGCGGAGAAGACCAGGCCGACGCCGATGCCGGGGCCGATGGCGGCGAGGCCGTACCCGATGGCGGCGACGCTGCCCGTAACTTCGGCGAGGTTCATGGGTGTAATTCCTCCTGGATATCGCGCGTGACTCTCACGCGGGACGACGGAACGGCGATGCCGGGGTGGGTCAGTGCTCGTCGGCCAGCGCGCCCTGCACGTAGCTGGCGGTCAGCACCACGAAGACGTAGGACTGCAGCATGATCACCAGCGCCTCGAGGAACGTCAGCGCGATGGTCATCGCCCAGGACAGCAGCGACACGGGCGCCAGCAGGGGGGTCGCGTTGAGCATCGCGAAGCCGCCCAATGTGAACACCAGCAGCAGCATGTGGCCGGCGAACATGTTGGCGAAGAGCCGGACCGCCAGCGAGAACGGCCGCACGAGGAAGTTCGAGAAGATCTCGATCGGGACCAGGAGCGGCAGGATGAAGCCGGGCGCCGGGGGGACCACGGCGTGCTTGAAGTAGCCGATCCCGTGCTTCTGGACGCCCACGGCGATGAACAGCACGTAGCTGATCACGGCGAGGATGGCCGGGAAGGCGATGTGCGAGCTGGGCGAGATCTGCGCGCCCGGCACGATGCCCCAGAGGTTGTTCAGCAGGATGAAGCAGAACAGCGTGGTCAGGTACGGCGCGAACCGCACGCCCTTGTGGCCGATCATGTCCACGGCGATGTTGTTGCGGACGAACCCGTAGATCGACTCCGCGAACCACTGCCGCTTCGTCGGCACGAGCTTCGGGTTCCGGTACGCCGTCAGGAAGAAGATGATCAGGATGGCCACCGTGACCCAGACCAGCAGAGTGATCTTGGTGACCCAGTAGCCCGTGCCCTCCCAGGGCACCACGGTGGGCAGGTAAAAGTCCTCCACGCCGGGTGGGAATTCGCTCTGCGGCAGAGCGATCGCCTGTCCGAGCACCGCGTCCCTTCCTCGCCTAGGCGCCGAGCCGGCGGGCGATCAGGTACACGCCGCCAGCCGCGCCGATTACCGCCCCGATCGCGGTGGCCACGCCACCGAAATCGAGCCACCGGTCCACCAGCCAGCCGATGAAACCCCACACCACGATCCCGGAGATGAGGTAGCTCATCGCCACGAACCCCTGGTCGCTCCGGGGTGGATCGTCGCCCGGATCGCCAGGCGGCGGGGGCTTCGGATCACCGGCCATGACGGGGCGAACGATATCAGCCGGGCGGATGCGCCCGGCACTCACCCCCCACACCAGGCCGTTGTGCGGGCGGGGGGCGGAGAGGCGGCAACTTCGCGCCACGCTACTCCTCCGGCGCCCGGATGTAAGCCCCCCATCACCCGCCGGGCGGAGGGGTCGGCACCCGGTACGGCGGGTTGCGGGCCAGCCACCAGATGTGCGCGGACGTCCAGGCGACGACCCCGGCCGCGATGCCCCAGGCCATCGGGATCAGGCCCGCCCAGCCCGTCTGCGCGACGGCCATCATCACCACGCCGACAATGACGATCTTGGTGACGTACGCGGCCAGCCCGAACGGCAGCACCAGCGCGGACGCCTGGGCGTCCGCCCACGCGACCAGGAACGTGGAGCCGAGGTAGCCGGCGGCCACCAGCGCCACCCCGGCCGCCGCCCCCGCCGCCGCCGCGCCACCGGCGGTCAGCCAGCCGACCAGCGCCACGGCGACCAGCACCACCGCCGAGGCGGCCAGCGGCACCGGCAGGTGCCGGACCCGCCAGCGCGGATCCGGCGCGGCCACCGCCGGGTCCGTGGCCCGTGCGGCCGTCATCGCCGGTACGCCGGGAAGTCGGCCACGAGCGCGGTCACCTCCGCCGCCACGTCGGCCAGCGCCTTGGCCCCGGCGTCCGTGGCGGGATCGCTGCGCACCGCCGCCCCGATCAGCCGCGCCACGTCGCGCATCTGCGCCGGGCCCATCCCCTGCGTGGTCACGCTGGGGGTGCCGACCCGGATGCCGCTGGCCGTCATGGGCTTCTGCGGGTCGTACGGGATGGCGTTCTTGTTCAGGGTGATCCGGGCGGCGTCGCAGCGCTCCTCCGCCTCCCGGCCGGTGACGCCGGTCTCCCGCAGGTCGAGCAACGCCAGATGGGTGTCTGTCCCGCCGGACACCGGGCGCATGCCGGCGTCGGCGAGGGCGCCGGCCAGGGCCTGGGCGTTGGCTGTCACCTGGGCAGCGTAGCGGGCGTACGCGGGCGTCGCGGCCTCGCGCAGCGCCACCGCCTTGGCCGCCACCGCGTGCATCAGGGGCCCACCCTGAGTGAACGGGAAGACGGCCTTGTCGATGCGCGCGGCCAGCCCCTCGCGGCAGAGGATCATGCCGCCGCGCGGCCCGCGCAGCACCTTGTGCGTGGTGGCGCAGACCACGTCCGCGTGCGGCACCGGGGACGGGATCGCGCCGCCGGCGACCAGGCCGATGAAGTGCGCGGCGTCGACCATCAGGTACGCCCCGACCTCGTCGGCGACCTCCCGGAACGCGGCAAAATCGATCAACCGCGGGTACGCCGTCGCGCCGCAAATGATCATCTTGGGCCGGTGGGCCAACGCGAGTTCCCGGACCTCGTCGTAGTCGATCAGCTCGGTGTCCGGCCGCACGGTGTAGCCGACGGTGGCGAACCACTTGCCGGAGAAGTTCACCTTGCTGCCGTGGGTGAGGTGGCCGCCGTGCGGCAGCTCCATCGCCAGCACCGTGTCCCCCGGCTGGAGCAGAGCCGCGTACGCCGCCAGGTTGGCGCTCGCCCCGCTGTGCGGCTGGACGTTCGCGTGGCCCGCGCCGAACAGGTCCTTCGCCCGCGCGATCGCGAGCTCCTCCGCCAGGTCGACCTGCGCGCAGCCGCCGTAGTACCGGCGCCCCGGGTACCCCTCGGCGTACTTGTTGGTCAGCGTGGAGCCCAGCGCCGCCAGCACGGCGGGCGAGGTCAGGTTCTCGCTGGCGATGAGCTGGAGGCCGCCACGCAGCCTGTCCAGCTCGCCGAGCACCACCTCGGCGATCTCCGGGTCGGTGGCGGTCAGCTCGCCGAAGTCCGGCCCCCAGAATGTGGCACTCACCGCCCGAGTCTATGGCGGGCGGCCGGCGCCCGCGCGCGCGATCATCGGAAGATGCGATGCCTCGTGACCGGAGCGACGGGCTACATCGGCGGGCGGCTGGCGCCAAGGCTGGCGGACGAGGGGCACGCGGTGCGCTGCCTGACCCGTGACCCGCGCCGGCTGCGGGACGTGCCGTGGACCGCCCGGGTGGAGGTGGTGCCCGGCGACCTGGCCCAGCCGGCGACGCTACGCACCGCCCTGGCGGGCGTCGACGTGGCGTACTACCTGGTCCACTCCCTCGGCCAGCCGGACTTCGAGGCCGCGGACCGGGCCGCCGCCCGGAACTTCGCCGCCGCGGCCCGCGCCGCGGGCGTCGGCCGGATCGTCTACCTCGGCGGCCCGGAGCCGGCGGCCGGCGACGCGGTCTCGGCGCACCTGCGCTCCCGGGCGGAGGTCGGCGGGATCCTGCTGGCCAGCGGGGTGCCCACGGTGGTGCTGCGCGCGGCGATCATCATCGGCTCCGGCTCGGCGTCCTTCGAGATGCTCCGGTACCTCACCGAGCGCCTGCCCGTGATGATCACACCGCGCTGGGTCCGCAGCCGCAGCCAACCGATCGCCGTCCGGGACGTGCTCGCCTACCTGGCCGGCTGCGCCACCCTGCCGGCGGGCGTCAACCGGGCCTTCGACATCGGCGGGCCGGACGTGCTGACGTACGCGCAGATGATGCACCGGTACGCGGCCGTGGCCGGCCTGCGCCGCCGGCTCATCCTGCCGGTCCGCCCACTGACCCCCCGGCTGTCCTCGCACTGGGTCGGGTTGGTCACGCCGGTCCCGAACGCCATCGCCCGGCCGCTGGTGGAGAGCCTGATCCACGAGGCGGTGTGCCGCGAACGGGACATCGACGCGCACCTGCCGCTCGACCGGGTCGGCTTCGACGAGGCCGTCGGGCTGGCGCTGGCCCGCGTCCGCCACGCGGACGTGCAGACCCGCTGGTCGACCGCGACGTGGCCGGAGGCCCCAGCCGACCCGCTGCCCACGGACCCCGCCTGGTCGGGCGGCTCGGTCTACACCGACGTGCGGGAGCGGCCGGTGCGGGCGCCGGCGGCCGCGCTGTGGCGGGTCATCGAGGGCGTCGGCGGCGAGCACGGCTGGTACTCGTTCCCGCTGGCCTGGTCCGTGCGCGGCTGGCTGGACCGGCTGGTCGGCGGCGTCGGGCTGCGCCGCGGCCGGCGCGACCCGCACCGGCTGTTCGTGGGCGAGGCGCTGGACTTCTGGCGGGTGGAGGAGATCGTCCCGGGCGAGCTGCTGCGGTTGCGCGCGGAGATGCGCCTGCCCGGCCGGGCCTGGCTGGAGATGCGGGCGACGCCCGGGCCCGACGGCGGCAGCCGCTACCGCCAGCGGGCCGTGTTCCTGCCCCGCGGCCTGGCCGGGCACGCGTACTGGGCGTCGGTCTGGCCGTTCCACGCGGCTGTCTTCGGCGGGATGGCCCGCAACATCGCCCGCGGCGCCGAGCGCGCGGCCGGGACCGCCTGAGCGGGCCGGGCCGGCGTCCGCGGACCGCGGTCGGGCCTAGGGCAGCAGCAGCGCGGCGAACGGCCGCAGCGTCTCCTCGATCTCGTCGGCCACCCGGGTGAAGGTGTGGTCTCCGCGCCCCCACGGATCGTCGAGGTCGTCGGTGGGGAGGGCCACCGCCTCCGCCCGCACGGCGTGCGCGGCGGCGACCACCGCCACGCCCCGCGCGTACACCGACTCCGGGTCCGCGCCCGCGGGCGGCAGCGCCGCCGGGTCCACCCCGGCCAGCAGCCGGCCGAACTCCCCCAGCACGAACGTGCGCGGGGCGGCGTCGGGGCGCAGCGCCACGACGTACTCCTGCTGGTCGGCCGTCGCGGTGAGGACCAGGTCGGCGCCGTCGATCTGGTCCGAGCGCAGCTTGCGCGCGGCGAAGCCGGCGTCGGTGCCGCCCCGGGCGCGCACCTGGCGGGCTGCCGGCGGGTTCATCTCCTCCCCCGCGTGCCAGCCGCCGGTGCCGGCGCTGTGGCTGTGCAGCAGCTCGTCGGCGAGGCCGGGGCCGGCCGGCGGCGCGCCCACCGGCAGCGTCGCCGTCCGTTCCCGGACGGCGAGCGCCAGCAGCCGCTCGGCCATGGGCGACCGGCAGATGTTTCCCATGCACACGTGCAGCACCGTGAACGGCGGCACTACGCCTCCTCGACCTCACCGGGACCGGCAAGCGTCGGGACGACGTCCCGCAGCTTCTCCATGGGGATCGCCCCGGCGCGCAACACCTGGGGCCGGCTCCCGGTCACGTCGATGATCGTGCTCGGCAGCGGGTCCGGGCAAGGCCCCGCCTCCAGATAGATGCGCACCGCGTAGCCGAGCTGGTCGCGCGCGTCCTCCGCCGTGGTCGCGGGCGGCTTGCCGTGCTTGTTGGCCGAGGAGACCGCCATCGGGCCGGTCTGGCGCAGCACCTCCAGGGCCACGGGGTGCAGCGGCATCCGGACGGCGACCGTCCCGCCGGTCTCCCCGAGGTCCCAGTTCAGGCTCGGCGCGTGCTCGACCACGACGGTCAGCGCCCCCGGCCAGAACGCCTCCACCAGGTCGTGGGCGGCGGACGGGAGGCTGTAGACCAACCCGTCGAGCGTCGTTCGGGAGCCGACGAGCACCGGGGTGGGCGTGTTGCGGTCCCGGCCCTTGGCGGACAGCAGGGCGTGCACGGCGTGCCCGGTGAAGGCGTCCGCCCCGATCCCGTACACCGTGTCGGTGGGCATGACGACAAGCTCGCCGGCGCGCACCGCCTCGGCGGCGGCCTCGATCCCCCGGTCCCGTTCAGCCAGCGTCCGGCAGTCGTAGAGCATCACGGGGAGCCAGTCTGCCATCCCGGCGGGCGGCCGCGAAGCGTGGCCGGCCGGCCAGGTCTCGATGGCGGACGATCTCCGCGAACCGCCCGTCCGCCGTGAGGAGCGCCGGCACGGCGTCCGCGTGCGTGTCGTCGTGCTCGATGCCCACCGCGCCGCCCGGGCGCAGCAGCGCCGCGGCGAGCGCCGCGACGGGGCGGATGACCGCCAGCCCGTCGGCGCCACCGAACACCGCCGCCGCCGGGTCGTGGTCCGCCACTTCCGGGGGTACGGGCGTCGCGTCCGGCACGTAGGGCGGGTTGCACAGCACCACGTCGACCGTGCCGCGCAGCCCGCCGAGCAGCCCCGGCTCGCCGACGTCGCCCTCGACGACCGTGACCGGCGGGTCCCCGGCGGCGGCGCGCTCGGCGGCGTTGCGGCGCAGCCAGGCCAGCGCGGCGCCTTCGCGTCCCGCTTCTCGTCCTTCGGTTCCGTCTGCGGGCGCGGCGGCGTGAACAGCAGCTCGAACATGGGCCGGTGCGTCGACAGTAGCAGCGTCGTCCGGCT
>DASQDS010000325.1:0-19177 GCA_035634075.1 Pilimelia sp.
CGCGCCCCAACCGTCCCCGGTGTACGTCAGGAAACCGGTGAGCAGCAGCGCGGCGGCGCCGGCCGCCGTCGCCACTCGCGACCACGGTCGATCTTTGTGCAGCATGTCGTCCTCAACTGGAGCGTGGGAGGGGTGGCAACGGCGCGCCCGCATCGGCGCGCGAAAGGTGCGCACCGCAGCGCGTCCCGACGGCGGGGAGCCGGCGGGTCCACGGAGGTGCCGAGGGGAGTTGAGGGGCGCCGGATCAGCGCCGGGCCGCAGAGGCCGGCGACCGGTCAGTGACCGTGCGTCCGGACAGCCGGCTCGCGTACACAATGCCCGCGTACACAATGCTCGCGTACACAATGCTCACATACACCACGCTCATGTGGTCCTCCCCCGTGATACGTCAGCGCGACGATAACCCATCCCCGGCGGGCGCACGGCACACCGAAAGCCCCGGTGCCAGGCTGGCACCGGGGCGAACGGGGCGTATCGGGATCGATGCCCGCGCCGTCCGTCGACGGCGCGGAGAAGGGTCAGGCGGACGTCGCCGCCGGTGCCCGGAGCAGCTCCTGCAGTGCCGGGGCCGGCATCGGGTTGGCGAACAGGTGCTCCTTGCTTGCGGGCACGCCGAGCGGGCGGAGCTGGGCCACCGTGACCGGCTTGCGGCGCCCGTCGGCCGCGGTGTCCACGCGCAGGACCCGGCTCAGCCGGATCACCGCCTCGGCGACGGCCGAGCCCTCGTGGCCGGCGTCGAGTTCGGCCACGAAGCAGCGGTCCAGCTTCAGGACGTCGACCGGCAGCCGGCGCAGGTCACGCACGGACGCGTACCCGGTGCCGAAATCGTCCAGCGCGACGCGGATGCCGTGCTCGCGCAGCGCCCGCAGGTGGCCGACCACCCGCTCGTCGTTCAACAGCGCGCCGTCGGTGAGGACGAGCACCAGGTCGCAGAGGGCCAGGCCGGTGCGATGCACGGCAGCCAGGACGTCGGTCACCAGGTCCGGCTGCTGCAGCTGGTACGGGGACAGGGTGACGCTGGCGTGCAGCGGCTGGCCCGGCAGGTCCTGCTGCCACTGGTGCACCTGGCGGCAGGTCTCTTCGATCGCCCACAGCCCGATCTCCCGGATCGCGCCGGTCCTCTCGGCGATCGGCAGGAGCACGTCGGGGGTCAGCAGCCCGTGGGTGGGGTGCTCCCAGCGCACCATTGCCTCCACGGCGGCGATGTCGCCGCCGGAGAGTGCCGTGATCGGCTGGTAGAACAGCCGGAGCTGGCCCGCGTTCAGGGCGCCACCCAGGTCCTCGGCGAGCTGGGCGTCCTGGCCGAGCTTGTCCTCCATGGACTCGGTGTAGGCGAGCCAGCCGTGGCTGCCCGCCCGCTTGGCCGCGTACATCGCGACGTCCGCGCGGTGCAGCAGCGCCTGGATGTCCTCGCCGGGGCGGGCGAGGGCGATGCCGATGCTGCCCCGGATCGGCAACATCGTGTCCGCGACGGGTACGGGCGTCGCGGCGGTGGCGAGGATCCGCGCCGCGACGACGCCGGCCTGGTCGAGGTCGGTGACGTCGGGCAGGACGACGGCGAACTCGTCGCCGCCCAGGCGGCTCGCGGTGTCGGTCGGCCGGACGCTGTGCTGCAACACCTGGGCGAACCCGACCAGCATCGAGTCCCCCGCCTCGTGCCCGAGGGTGTCATTGACCTGCTTGAACCCGTCCAGGTCGATCAGCAGGACGGCGACCGGTTGCTGCCGGTTGAGGATCTGTTCCAGCCGGGCCCGCAACCGCACGCGGTTGGCCAGGCCGGTCAGGCTGTCGGTCACGACGAGCTTGTGGTTCTCCCGCATCGCGATCAGCTGCCGGACGGCCACCGCGCCGGTCATCATGATGACGCCGACCACCAGGCCGCCCCACGGGAAGAAGTCCCCCTCGCGGGCGGTGGCGAACAGCAGCAGCAGGTAGCCGGTGGCCAGGCCCGCGTACGGGAGCTGGCTGACGCCGCCGGCCCCGGCGCGGTGCGGCTTGACCGCCGGCGCGTCGGCCGGCCGCCGGAGCTGCTGCGCGGCGGCGACGGCGATGAGGAAGGAACCGGCCAGGAGCCAGAGCCGGACTCCCAGGGACAACGAGTGCCCGCGTTCCTGGAGTTCCGCGTAGCTGTAGTAGACGTCGCCGGCGAGGAATATCACGAGACCGACGAGCAGCGTGGTCAGCGGGTGTTTCGGCGTGGCCGCGCCGCCGCGGAGCAGCACGGCGCACACGCCGAAGACCAGCACCAGGTCGCCGAGCGGGAACCCGGCGAGGGACACCGCGATGTTCGCCGGCTGACCGCTGGTCAGCGCCGGTCCGATGATGAAATACCACATCACGATGAAGCCGCCGCCGGCGACGGTGGTGACGTCGAGGCCGAGTTTCAACCGCTCGGAATCGGTCAACCGGCGCATCGGGAACGAGAGCACCGCCATCAGGAGCATCGGCACCATGGCCAGGCGCAGGGAGATGCCGACCCATTCCAATGCGGGCAGCCCGGCTTCCCCGCCCACCGCGAACGCCGCCGTCGACACGATGTGCAGGAACAGCGCCGCGGCCATGAACCGCCACGGCCGGCGCGCCGGCCGGTCCAGCCGGCGGGAGAACGCCGCGCGGATCGAAAACGCCAGGCCCGCCAGGGCGAGCACCATGAAGCAGACGCCGAACATGGGCGTCTCGATTTCGCGGTTGCCGGTGACGGCGACCTGGATGTAGACGACTGCCACCAACAGCGCGCCCAGGAAGAGGGGCGACCACGGCACGCGCCGCCGCCCGGCGAGTGGGCGGGGTCCGCCGTGCGAAGAAACTGCCATCAATACTCCCGGGAACGCGCGTCTTGGGTCTCCACTCCAATCGGCGCCCCGGTCGGCCGTCTGAGGCCGCGGTCACAAAATCCGGCCCGGCGCCCGGCAAGACCAGGGTCGCCAGCCGCTGCGCCCGCCACTACAGCCACTCCCGCCACCACAGCCGCTCCCGCGGGGTGACCCGAGTGCAGGCCATGAAAGCGCAGGCCATGAAGCAGCCCGGCCACGACCGCCGGTCAGGTCGTGCGGCGGCGGATGAGCCAGACCGCCGCGCCCAGCAGAAGGCCCGCCAGGCCGGCGTACAACCCCGCCTCGATCAGCTGGAAGGTCCAGAACCTGCTCGCGGGGTGGTATTCGGTGTAGTGCCGCAGCCCGTGCTCGGCCAGGTACCGCTCGATCGCCGTGCCCGGCCCGTAGACCGACGTGCCGTCGCCGTACACCTCGCTGATGATGCCGAGCTCCTCCTGCTCGGAGAGCCGGCGGCCGGTGCCGTCCAGGTAGCCGTCGCCGATCACCCAGTCCGACGGGGCGCCGATCCAGCCGGCGTCGTCGTCGGTCACCGGGTCGGCGGTGAGCAGCACGGGTGCCTGGTAACGCGGCCTGGCGTACAGCTCGACCGGGACGCGGACGGCGACGAACGCGACAAGGGTGACCGCCATGGCCGACACCGTCCGGCGCAGGACCACCCCCGCGAGGGTGCCCGCGGCGAGTGCGAAGAGGGCGGCGGCGGGCAGGTTCACGCCCTCGACGTTGAACGCCTCCGGCGCCATCCGCCCGCCGACCGCGTCCAGCGGCGCCCGCCACCAGGTGAACACCGCGGTGAACGCGGCGGCCACCGCGACGACGCCGAGGCCGACCAACGCGAGCTTCGCGGTGAGCCACCGCGTGCGGGTCACGGTCTGGGTGAACGCCAGCTTCCAGGTGCCGTGTTCGAACTCCCGGCCCAGCAGCGGCGCCCCCACGAACACCCCGGCCGCCGCGGGCAGGAGCAGCACCCAGGTGAGCTGCCGGCCCCAGTCGGCGTAGCCGCCGAGGAACGCGTTCAGCCGATCCGCGCAGGCGCCGCCGGGGGCGGCCCCGGCGCAGCCGGCGACGCCGTCGAACGCCGCGCGCATGGTGTGACCGGTCAGGATCAGCGGTACGGCGGCCAGCGCGAGCAGGATTGCCGCGCCCGCCAGTTCGGCGCGGTGTTGCCGCCAGGTGAGCCACAGCATGGTCAGACCTGCCGATCAGTGGTGTGGGCGTGCTCCAGGTAGGCGACGACGAGCTCTTCGAGGGCGACCGGGTGCGCTTCCCAGGCGGGGTGCGTGGCCGCGCCGGCGGGCTGGCGTACGAGCAGGTTGCTGTGCCGCTGCCCGTGGGTCGCGGCGATCAGCCCGTCGACGGGCGCCGCGTCGTCGCGGCGGGGGCCGACGAGCAGCCGGTGGTCGTCGAGCAGGTCGTCGACGGCGCCGGCCAGGCGTACGCGGCCGGCCTGCAGCAGGATCAGGTGGTCGCAGACGCGTTCCAGCTCGGCGACGACGTGCGAGGACAGCAGCACGGTCAGGTCACGGCTCGCGACGGCGTCGACGAGGGCCTGCATGAACTCCCGCCGGGCCAGCGGGTCCAGGCTGGCCACCGGCTCGTCGAGCACCAGGATGCGGGGCTGTTTGGCCAGCGCCAGCGCGAGCGCCACCTGGGCCTGCTGGCCGCCGGAGAGGGCGCCGGCCCGGCGGTTCATCGGGATGTCCAGCTCCGCCACGCGCCGCCGCGCGGCGGCGTGGTCGAAGCGCGGGTTGAGCGCGCGGCCGAGGCGGAGCAGGTCGGCGACGGTGAAGCCCCGGTAGAGCGGGTGGTCCTGGGCGACGAAGCCGACCTGCGCGAGCGCCGCGGGTTGGTCGGTGCGCAGCGGCTCGCCGAACAGCCAGACCGTGCCCTCGGTCGGCTTGAGCAGGCCGATCACCAGGTGCAGCAGCGTCGACTTGCCCGCCCCGTTGGCCCCGACCAGCCCGATGATCCGGCCCTGCGGCAGCTCGATCGTGCAGTCGCGCAGGGCCCACGCCCGCCGCCGGCCGTACCGCTTCCCGAGCGCCGCGGTGCGCAGCGCCTCGGGCGCGCCCGCGCTCACGCCGCACCCGCCCGGGCCTGGTCGTCCAGGACGGTCGCCACCAGCGCGCGCACCTGCTCGTCGTCCAGGCCGGCGTCGCGGGCGCCGCGCAGCCAGGTCCGCAGGCCGCGGGCGAGGCGGGCGTACGTGACGGCGGGCACCTGGTCGACGCTGCCGGTCACGAACGTGCCCTGGCCGGCCCGCGGGGTGACCAGGCCGGCACGTTCCAGTTCGCGGTACGCCTTGGCGACCGTGTTCGGGTTGACCACCAGCGCGGCGGCCACCTCCCGCACGGTCGGCAACTGGTCGCCGTCGTGCAGGTAACCGAGCAGCAGGCCCCGCCGCACCTGGTCGACGAGCTGCAGGTACGTCGGCACGCCGGATCGGGCGTCGAGCCGGAACGCGAACACCACACCACCTCCACGACTTGTCGCTTGTACTAGGAAGATAGTACACAGGGCGCCAGGGCGCCACCGGGACGCGGGCCAGGGCAGCGCCGAGCGCGGCCGGCGACCGACCGAAGTAGTTGACGTCGGAGGGCAGGCTCCACCGCTGGCCGGCGGCGACGGCCGACGCGGTGTCGACGCTGGCCGCGGACGTCAGAACGCGTCCCACATGACGGCGGTTCAGTCACCCGCCGCGTCGTCGAGGCCGTCGAGGACCCGGGCGCTGACGGCCGCCACGGTGGCTACCTGGGCGGGCGTGAGATGGTCGAAGAACCGGCGCCGGACGGTCGCCACGTGCGCCGGTGCGGCGGCGGCGATCGCGGCCCGGCCGGCGTCGGTGAGCACCACGTAGGCGCCGCGGCCGTCGCCGCCGCAGTCCACGCGGTCGATCAGGCCGCGGCGCTGCATCCGGCGCAGGTGGTGCGACAGGCGGCTCTGCTCCCACTCCAGACTCCGCTGCAACGCGTAGGGGCGCAGCCGACCGGTGGGGGCATCGGTCAGCTGGACCAGCACCTCGTAGTCGGGCAGGGAGAGGCCCGAGTCCTTCTGCAGTTGCCGGTTCAGCGCCGCGGTCAGGCGGGCCTGCATTCGCAGGTACGCCCGCCAGGCGCGCTGCTGCTCCTCGGTGAGCCAGGGGGCGCCGCTCATGTCGGGTTGACCGCCGGGTCAGCCGGGCAGGAGGTCGGCGAACGGCGTCGGGTCGTCGAACGGGTCGACGGGCTTCGCCGCCGGCTGCCGCGCGACCAGCTCGGCCAACTCCCCGGCGGCCCGGTCGATCCGCCGGGCCAGCGCCTCGGTCGTGCCGTCGCCGCCGGCCCAGTCCGCGGAGGCGGCGAACACGGCAGTGGGCACCGCGACGGCCCGCAGGTACGCGAACAGCGGCCGCAGCGCGTGGTCGAGGGCCAGCGAGTGCCGGGCCGTCCCGGCGGTCGCCCCCATGAGGACGGGCTTGCCGGCCAGCGCGTCCTTGTCCAGCACGTCGAAGAACGACTTGAACAGACCGCTGTACGAGGCGGCGAAGATGGGCGTGACCGCGATCAGCCCGTCGGCGCGGACCACCGTGTCGACGGCCGCCCGCAGGCCCGCGTTGGCGAACCCGGTGACGAGGTTGTCGGCCAGGTCCCGGGCATGCCCGCGCAACTCGACGACCGCCACGGTGGCATCGACGCCCCGCTGCCCGAGGGCCCCGACGCCGGCTCCGGCGAGCCGGTCGGCCAGCAGCCGGGTCGACGACGGCACCGAGAGCCCGGCGCTGACGACGGCGAGCGTCCGCGTACTCATGACGCCCGCACCTCCCGGGCGGCCAGCCCGTCCTTCGCAGCGGTCAGCTCGGCCTTCCCGGCGGCCAGCTCGGCCTTGTCGGCGGTCAGTTCGTCGGCCGCGCCACGGGTGGCGACCCGGCTGGCGTGGGTGGGCGCGGCCGGCACGTGTGCGGGCCGGCACGCCGCGAACTCCCTGCGCAGCACCGGCACGACGTCCTCGCCGAGGATGTCCAGCTGCTCGAGCACCGTCTTCAGCGGCAGCCCGGCGTGGTCGATGAGGAACAACTGGCGCTGGTAGTCACCGACGTACTCGCGGAAGCCGAGCGTGCGCTCGATGACCTGCTGCGGGCTGCCGACGGTGAGCGGGGTCTCGCGGGCGAACTCCTCCAGCGAGGGGCCGTGCCCGTACACGGGGGCGTTGTCGAAGTAGGGGCGGAACTCCCGCACGGCGTCCTGGCTGTTGCGGCGCATGAACACCTGCCCGCCGAGTCCCACGATCGCCTGGTCGGCGGAGCCGTGGCCGTAGTGCTCGAACCGGCGGCGGTACAGGTCCACCATCCGCTGGGTGTGCTGCCGGGGCCAGAAGATGTGGTTGTGGAAGAACCCGTCGCCGTAGTAGGCGGCCTGCTCGGCGATCTCGGGGCTGCGGATGGAGCCGTGCCAGACGAACGGCGGCACGCCGGCGAGCGGACGCGGCGTCGAGGTGAAGCCCTGCAGCGGGGTGCGGAACGTGCCCTGCCAGTCCACCACGTCCTCGTCCCACAGCCGGCGCAGCAGGGCGTAGTTCTCGACGGCGAGGGCGATGCCGTTGCGGACGTCCTGGCCGAACCACGGGTACACCGGACCGGTGTTGCCGCGCCCCAGCATCAGGTCGACCCGGCCGTCCGCCAGGTGCTGCAGCATCGCGTAGTCCTCCGCGATCTTCACCGGGTCGTTCGTGGTGATCAGGGTCGTCGCCGTCGACAGCTGCAGGCGCTGCGTCTGCGCCGCCAGGAAGCCGAGCGTCGTCGTCGGCGAGGAGGAGAAGAACGGGGGGTTGTGGTGCTCGCCGAGGGCGAACACGTCCAGGCCGACCTCTTCTGCCTTCTTCGCGATCGCGACGACCGCCTTGATCCGCTCAGCCTCGGTGGGCTGGCGGCCGGTCGTGGGATCGGTCGTGATGTCGCTGACGGAAAAGACGCCGAACTGCATGGGAATCCCCGGCCCTCGTAGATGATGTGTCATGTATACCCCAACAAGGAGCGGCACAGCCGGTTCATTCCGGCGGAGACCCACGGCACAGCCGCCCGCGGGCATGTCGCCAGAAGCTCGTCGGGGGAACTATGCTGAGGTCGGCCCGATGCGGCCAGCCGCTTGCGCCTGACCGGGTTTGGTGAACGCATCGCTCGATGACCGACTGTCGTGCCGGAGACTCCCGTAGGCGGCCAGTCAGTAACGCAAGCGCTGAACCATGGCCCGCCGGTACGGAGATTCCCATGGCCCAGTCGACACCCGACCCGAAGAGCATGGCGAAGGCGTTGCGCGGTGAGCTGCGCGCCAGGTTCGACGTCGAGGCGACGCACAGCGACTGCCTCGAGATCGTCGCCCGCCAGCACGGCGTCGACAACTGGAACGTTCTGGCCGCCCAGCGGCACGGCGACGGCGAGCCGGCGGGTGGTGCGGCGACGGCCGCCGCTCCCGCAGGGGCCCGCACCGCCACGATCCCGGTGCTCCGGATCTTCGCGGTCGATCCCGCGCTGCAGTTCTACGTCGACTTTCTCGGCTGCACGCTCGACTTCGGCGGCCCCAACGGCGGCCCCGGTACGCCGTACTACGGGCAGGTCTCGCACGCGGCGACGACCCTGCACCTCGCCGAGGCCGCGTACGACGCCTCGCAGGGCGCGACCGTCTTCGTCTGGGTCGACGGCATCGACGAGCTGCGCGACCGGTTGAACCAGCGGCGCACCCAGGTGCCGGTGTGGGGGCCGGCGGTGTGGACGCCGGAGGTCGAAGAGGCGCCGTGGAACGGGCGCGTGCTGACCATCGCCGACCCGTTCGGCAACCACCTGCGGTTCAGCGAGCCGAACGACCCGACCGAGCGCGCCGGCTTACCGCGCTGGGCCTGACCCGCCCGGTCGACGGGACCGCGGATGGCCGGTGGTGTTGCGGTGTGCGGGGGCGGATGCGTAAGTTTTTCCCACGCCGTCGAGCCGGGAGGAGGTCAGAACAATGTCCGATGTTCTGCGCCCCCTCCGCGCCCCGGCGTCCGCGCGGAGCTGACCAGGGGCGCTCGCGTTCCGGAGGCTCACGCCATGGCTGATCTGGTCATCCGTCCGCTCGTCGCGGGCGAGGAAACTCTGTTCGACTCCATGCCCGACCCGCTCCCCCAGCTCCGCCAGGTCGGCTACGCCGACGGGCTCGCCGGCGGCGGTTACCGGCCCGAGCACACCTGGGTCGCGCTCCGCGCCGGCCGGGTGGTCGGCCGGGCCGCCTGGGCCCTCCCGCCGGGTGCCACCGGTGCGCCCTGGCTGGAGAGGTTCGACCTGGCCGCCGAGCCGGCGGTCGGCGCCGCGCTGCTGCGCGCCGCCCACCAGGCCCTCGGCGGTCCCCGGCTCTACTACGCCGCCATGCCGGCGCACTGGCGGCGCCGGCCGGAGGTGCGGGCCGTGCTGGCGGCGCCGATGGCGGCGGCCCGCCTGGCCGGGCTGGTCGAGCGCGGCGAGCGGCTGCGCTGCACGTGGACGGGCACGCCGCTGCCGGCGGCCTCCGGGCGGTACGCCTTCCGCCCGGCCGCCGACGCGGCGGAGATCAACGCCCTGGTGGCCCGGATCGCCGAGCCGGAGGTGCTCACCGGCCTGGAGACGGCGCGGGCGGTCCGCGGGGTGGACCTGGCCACCGACCCGCTGGCCTGGCTGACCGGCCCGCCCGGCAGCTGGCGCATCGCGCTCGCCGCCGGCGAACCGGTCGGGCTGGCCGGAACGGCCGGCGACGCCTGCTACCCGCTCCTGGCCTACCTCGGCCTGCTGGACGACGCGGTCCGGGGGGAGCTGCTGGCCGACGCGGTCGGTGCGCTCGCCGCCGGCGGCGCCCGGGAGGTGATCGCCGACGTGGACGCGCACCGGGTAGCGGTGGTCGCGGAGCTGGAACGGACGGGCTTCCGGCAAGTGCGGTCCCGGGTCCTCTTCGCACCGCCCACCGGCCCGTCCGCCGTCGGCTGATCAGCCAACGACCCGGCGGAGCCTCCATGCCATCGAGGCTCCGCCGGGGTCGGCCGGATCCATCGTGGACGGTCAGCGGGGAATCAGCACGAACGCCCGCTGCTGACCCGACGCGTTCCTGCCGTCCGCGACGATCCAGCCCGCGTCGTTGATGCCGCGCCCGCTCTCCAGGACGATGCTGCCGCGGGGGATGGCGTTGTTCAGGTCCACCGACCGGCCGTCCCGGTAGAGGAACGCATGGTACGCACCTCGGACGGCGGCCTGCCCGACCGCGTGGTCAGCGTTGTTCACCGCGTACGCGAAGCTGGTCTTCGGTCCGATCGCGGCCATCCGGCCAGCACGCCACAGGAAGGCCCGCACACCGTCGGCCCCGCTGTCGGCGTTGCCCACCACGTGACCGTGGTCGTTCGCGGCGTACGCCGACCCGCTGCCCGGACCGGACCGCAGGATGCCCAGGTCCCGCAGCCCGGACACCGGGTCCCACAGGACCGGGTGGTGAAAGCCGCCTGAGGTGGCGGTCTGGGTGTAGCCGACCACCGTTCCGTCCTCGTTGATGCCCTGCGCCACGCCGGCCTCGGCCAGCTGCTGCGCCTGCCCGTCGGACCAGCGCGTCGGCCGCTGGACCCCGGGACCCTGATGCCAGGTGGCGGACCCGGCGACCTGTCCACTGTTGTTGATGGCAAGCCCGCCGCCGGCGAACCCACGCGGCAGGGTCCGGAAGCCGGTGGCAGGGCTCCAGACCACCGCTGAGCCGGGGTTGTAGAAGAAGCCCCACGTGCTGCCGGTACGAGGCGCTAACCGTCCGATGACGCCATGATCGTCTGCGGGGCCCTCACCGGGCGCCGCCCACATCCGCCGACCCGGCTACGCCGAGCGCGGGTGCGGGGCGGTCGCGGTCGGCGCGGCGGTCGCGGTCGGCGCGGCGGACGACGCCGGTGGCCGCCAGGATCGCTATCGCGGCCAGCAGGATCAACCAACCCTGCCAGCCGCTGAGCCCGGTGCGCCAGGCGTTGATCTCCGCGTCGTTGTCGGCCACCACCACCTGGACGAACCCGGTCGCCAGCGTGTTGTTGACCGCGTGGGCCACCACCGCGGGCCAGATCGATCCTCCGGCCAGCCGCAGCAGGCCGAGCAGCACGCCGAACAGCGCGCAGAAGATGGTGAACGGGATGACGGTCTGCCGCCCGTCGGCCCCCATCGAGAACCACGGCCCCAGGAAGAACGGCAGGTGCCACGGTCCGCAGAGGAGGCCGATCGTGATGAGCGCCGGCCAGGTGCCCAGCCGGTCCCGGAGGCGGTTCAGCAGGTAACCGCGCCAGCCCCACTCCTCACAGAACATGACCGGCAGGATCAGCACGAACTGCGCGAGGTTGACGGCCAGCGCCTGGGCCACGACGCCCCAGGGGATGCCGGTCTGCCCCATGGTCTCCGGGGCGTAGTGGTGCCGGAGTGCGGAGAAGCCCCGCAGGTCGACCGGGTAGGTGCCGGTGCCGGCGTTGAGCGCCACCGTGATGGCCGGCAGCACCAGGAAGATCCCGGCGGCGAGCAGGCAGTACCGCAGGAGGCGGCCGGCGGGCCGGACCGGGACGAGCGCGGTGGCGCGGGGAATGCTCGCGGGACGGCGTACCCACCGCACCGCCACGAACGTCGCGATCGCCACGGCGAGCGGCGCGGCGAGGAACAGGATGCGGACGCCCGTGACCTGCTCACCCACCCACAGCAGCCACGGCAGGGCGAACGCGATGACGAGGAAGACGGCGACATCCCGCAAGGAATCCGTACCGGCACCGGTCCCGGTGGAGGAGGGCGACGGATCTGCGGCGGTGTCGGATGATGTTGACGACATGCCGATCATTCTGGGGCACCACGCCGGCGCGCAGGGGGCAGGTCAACGTGCCGCCGCGTGCCGCTACAGGCAGGGCGAGCTGCTGATGAGGAACGCGTCGATGCGCCCGCTGTCGCGGTAGGTCAGGGCGACGCCGATGCGGAAGCCGTCCGGGTCTTCGACCGACAGCGCGGGGGTCTTGGGGCGGTCGCGTTGGTCCTTGATGATCTTGTAACCCTTGTCGCGCCAGTACGCGGCGAGGGTCGGGATGGCCTGCTCGACCGGCCACTGCTCGGGATAGTCGAGGCTGTAGTTGGACTCCACGAAGGTGCGCGGGTCGCCCGGGTCGCAGGGCGTGTCGGGCTCGTGGAGCCGGACCTGGAGCGTCGCCCCCGGCGGTAGTTGCCGCAGCGCCTCCTGCGCCCGGTTGGCGACGCGTTCGACGGCCTGCTGTTTGGTGATGGTGGCGGCGGGTTCCACGGTGTCACATCCGGAGGTGATCGCGGCGGCGGCGAGGACTGTGGTGAGGGTCAGGGCGAGGCGCCGGACGGTGGCTGGCATCAGTAGACCTTGTCCGCTTGGCCGGTGATGATGTGCGCGATGTTCTCCCGGGACGGGTTGTGTGGGTCCCAGTACTGGTTGTGGGTGGTCACCGGATTGAGCGAGCCGTCGGCGCTGGTGAACTGGCGGCCGCCGAACCCGGGGTTGGCCGGGTTCTCGCCGAAGCGGTAGTTGTCGTCCAGGCCGGTGAAGTGGATGACGTCGTTGGCGGCGGTGCTGGCCCACACGTTCGCGGCGTCGCCGTCGATACGCAGGTCGCTGGCGGTGTCGACGCCGACGCCCGGGCTCCCGACGAAGATCAGCTCATCGGCGGCGAGGGTGTCGCGGGCGGCGTAGCCGACAGCCGTGGTGCCGTAGCTGTGCCCGATGACGGTGTTGTGGGACGCCGGCCCCTCGTGGGTGGCGCGCAGGCCCGCCTGGAAGCTCTGCAGATCCGACCGGGCGTTCTCCGCGTACGAGGCCGAGCCGGCGTGGTGGAAGAAGTCCGGGGCGTCGTAGCCCAGCCACAGGATCGCCGCCGTGTCCCGCCCGGCGGGGTCCAGTTGTTGCGCATCGGTGGCCATGATGTCGGCCCGCTTCAGGTCGTTGCCGACGCTGGGCAGGTCGGACATGGTGCCCGGCACGTACGTGACGACGTTGGCGGCGGCGTCCGGGTCGCCCACGGACACGATCGCCTTCCCGTCGCCGGCGGTGGAGAACCCGAGCAGCAGCGCCGGCGGCTTGTTCGGGTCGTCGAGGCGCTCCTGGATGGTGGTCGCGCCGGACAGGGTGCCGGCGATGGCGGCGCGTTGGTCCTCGATCCGGTCCAACTCAGCCCACGCCTGGCCGGCGGGGTTCATCGAGCCGGGGTAGAGCTCGGCAAGGCGCCCCTCGTCGGCCATGGACCGGATGTAGTCGGCCCGGCTGTCCAACGCGGTCCGGCGGCCGGTCAGGTCGGCGATCTCCCGAGCCAGCACCGCACGGTTGGCGGTGTCCCGGTCCGCGGCCGGTACCCCGTCGAGCCAGCCGACGAGGTCGGGATGGTCGACGATCGCCTGTTCCTGCTGCTCGGGAGTGAGGCTGTGCCACCACGCCAGGACCTGCGCCGGGGGGCGGCCCTTCTGCGCGCGCAGGGTCGCCGCCGACACCGGTGGCAGGCTGAGGGCGCCGAAGCCGCGGTGCGGGTCGGGCAGGTTCGCGGTGATCACGGTGCGCGTGCGGCCATCCAGCTCGGCGGCCTGGTCCAGGACGCCCTGCAGCTGCCACATGTAGCTGTTGACCTGCTGGGCGACGACGTGCGGGCCGCTGCCCGCGTACATGTGCTGCGGCGCCCTGACCGTGCCGGCGCCGATGTCCACCTGGAAGCCCGCGTTGACCGCCTCGGCGGTGATGCCGCGCAGCGTCGCCTGCAGGTGCCGCAGGGTGTCGGCATGGTCGCGCAGGGCCCGACCGATGCGCAGGCACGGCTGGTAGGCGTTGCTCGCCTCCGCGCGCAGGCCGGCGGTCCTGGTGTGCGCCGCCTCGGCGGCCGGCCCGGCCGGCCACACGTGCGCCAGGTCCCGGCTGCCCCGGATGAGGTCCTCGGTGGCGTTGTCCAACCCCTCGGCCATCGCCAACCACGCCCGCGCGCTGCTGTCGACGGTGTCGGCGTTCGCGTCGAACAAAAGCTGCAGCGTCAGGCCACTCACCGTGGCGCCGGCCCGGAGTGGACGCCACCAGCACGGTCCGGCGAACCGGCGCCCGCGTTGCGAAGGCCCGCCGCGGCGTGGGCGTCCGCGCCCTGGTACTCCCGCGACGCCGTGGTCAGGTCGGCCCCCAGCGTCCCGACCTGCCCGGCCAGGTTGCGCACGAACGCCGCCCACGCCTGGACCGCGCCCGCCAGGGCCGCACCGGTCGACCAGCCGGGCAAGCCGGACCCGGTGGACAGCGCCCCAGTTTGCGCGGCGTACGCCTTGGCGAACCCCGGCGCCGACGCGGTGACGTCGCCGCCGACCCGCGCCAGCCCTGGAACGTCCACCTCAAGATGCGGGTGCCCCACCGGTCGCCTCCGTCATGAACGCCACTCCCATGCGCCCCGCACGGTACAACACCGGGCGATGCGCGGGTGGCCGCGAGCGAGCGCCGGAGCCGCCGCCGGAATCAGCGGTGGCGGGGGGTGACCAGGCCGGATTCGTAGGCGAGGACCACGAGCTGGCCCCGGTCACGGGCATGAAGTTTGGCCATCGCGCGGTTGATGTGGGTCTTCGCGGTCAGTGGGCTGATCACCATGCGGTCGGCGATCTGGTCGTTGGACAGGCCATGGGCGACGAGGACGACGGCCTCGCGCTCACGGGCGGTCAGCCAGGTCAGCCCCGCGTCGGTGCCCGGGTGGAGCGGCTCGGTGACGTACCGGTTGATCAGCTTGCGGGTGATCGCCGGCGCGAGCAGTGCGTCGCCGCGCGCGGCGACCCGTACCGCATGCAGGAAGTCTTCTGGTTCCATGTCCTTGACGAGGAAGCCGGCGGCGCCGGCGCGCAGCGCGTTGAACACGTGTTCGTCGAGGCCGTAGTTCGTCAGGATGACGACGTGCACCCGGCCCAGGGCCGGCTCCGCGGCGATGCACCGGGTCGCCTCGATGCCGTCCATGACCGGCATCTGGATGTCGATGAGCGCGACGTCGGGAAGGTACCGCCTGGCGAGCGCCAGACCCTCCTCACCGTTCGCCGCCTCGGCCACCACCTCGATGTCGTCCTCGACGTCGAGGAGCGCGCGGAACCCGCTGCGCAACAGCGGCTGGTCGTCGACAAGCAGGACCCGGATCATTGCGTACGGTCGACCGGCAGCTCGGCCCGGACGGTGAAACCGCCCCCGGTGCGTGGTTCCGCCCGCAGCCGACCGCCGAGGGAGGTGACGCGTTCGCGCATCCCGAGCAGTCCGACGCCGGGCGTCGTCGCGGCGTCCGGCGTGGCCTTGCCGTCGTCGTCCACCCGGATCGCCAGGGCGTCCGGGCGGTAGTCGATCCGGACCGATGCCGTGGCGGCGGCGGCGTGCCGGGCGACGTTGGTGAGCGACTCCTGAACGATGCGGTAGGCGGTGCGGTCCACGGCCGCCGGCACGTCGTGGCGCTGCCCCGCAATCGTCAACGTCGCGTCCAGGCCGGTCATCCGGGCGCGGTGCACCAGCTCCGGGACATGGGCCAGCCCGTGCCGCGGGGTCCTGCTGTCGTCGCGCAGCGCCTCGAGCGTCGCGCGCAGCTCCCGGCTCGCCTCACGACCCGCCTCCTCGATCGCCAGGAGGGCCGCCGGCACCTCCTCGCCACGCTTGCGGGCCAGGTGGACGGCGACCCCTGCCTGGACCTTGATGATCGAAATCTGGTGGGTGAGCGTGTCGTGCAGCTCGCGCGCGATGTGCAACCGCTCCTCGTTGGCCCGGCGCAGCGCGGTCTCCTCCCGGGTGCGCTCGGCTTCGTCCGCCCGCCGCTCGGCCTGCCGCAGCGCCTCCCCGGCGGCGCCCGCGGCGACCAGCCAGGCCAGCTCAAGAGCACCGCGGGCCCGGGCGAGGGCCTCCCCCACGGTCGCCTCCTGGGCCGGCGCGAGGGCCGCGAGCGGGAGAGCGGCCAACATCAGCACGGCCGCCGCGACTGTGAGCCGGCGGTGCCCCGCCCGCACGGCGGCATACACCGCGAACAGGAACGCGACGGCTGGCACGTCGAGCCCGACCGCCTGGTGGCCCACGGCGCACAGCCCGGTAACTCCCAGGACGGGCACCGGAGCCCGGCGGCGCGCGGCCAACGCCAGGCCCCCCGCCACCAACAACGCGTAGCCGAGCAGGCGGCGATCCCCGGCGGCGTGGTCCCCGGACAGCCCGGCCACCAGCAGCGTCGCCGCCACACCGACGGCGATCGCCACATCCCTGACAGCGGCCGGCACGCCGGACCGTCCTGCGCCCATGCGCGCACCCTAGCCCGATCGTGCCGCGGCCGACTCCTGCTCACGGACGAGCGACCGGCTACGGCGTACGCAGTAGCGACGCGGTGCCTGCCGCGCCCGTGGCAGCGGGCTGCGCCGCCCGCGGCAGCGCGAAGTGCCTCCGTCCGCACGACGACCGGCGGCGCGCCGGCCCGCATGCTCAGACGAGATCGGGACCGTCGACGCACGAAGGAGCAGAACGACATGATCTCATCGGGGAGCCTCACCTCGGCCCGCCTGGCACTGACAACGGCCGGCGCCGCCCTGTTCGGGGGCTTCGGGCTGGCCGCACCGGCAGCCGCGCACGTCGCCGCCCAGCCGGTCGCCGCCAGCGTCACCACCATGAGCGCCGGGCGGCTCGGCGCCTCCGTAGGCGGCCTGCTGGGGCTGCTCGGCGTGATCGTCGGCGGGCTGGCCCTTGCCCGCCCCCTCAGCCGGGTCGGCACCGGAAACGGACAACTGGGCGCCACCATGGCGCTGGCGGCGGGGCTGACCGGCATCGCCCTCGGCGCGCTGGTGGTGGTCACCGCCGACGGCGGCATCGGTACGGGCAACGGGCGCGGCGGCGCGTACGTGGCGCTGGTGGTGGGGCTGATCGCGGTCGTGCTCGGCGGGCTCGCCCGCACCCGCTCCCGCCGCACCGGCTGACGGGTGCGCCAACGGGGTCCCGCCGTTCCGTCTCCGGCCGCGAACCGCCATGTTGCGGCCGGTGTGGCAGGCCTAGGCTGAACATCCGGTAGACGGGAGGCACTGGTCGACGTGAGCCACGATCGGGAGGGGCAACTGCTTGCCGTCGGGTCCCGGGCGCGTTCGACCGTCGGCTGGGCGCTCAGCCCGCTGGCTGTGGCCTTAGCGCTGTCGGCGCAGGTGTCGACCGCGGCACGAGTCGGGCTCCTGCCATTCGACCAGAGCTTCGCTGCCGGAAAAGACGGGGAGTGGCTGACGCTGCTGGCAACCGTCACGGGCCTGGCGGCCATCACGTCGGCGCTCGGCGGGCTGGTGGCCGCCGGGCTACTGTCGGGCGCCCTGCGGCGATCCGGCGGCATCGTCGTGGTGGCGCTGGCCGGCCTTGCCGCCGTCCCTTTGCTGCGCGGTATGGCGGGCGAGGCCCGCGACGTGAGCCTTGCGATCGGCGGTCCGCGGAATTCCGTGACGATCGCCCTGACCATCGGGCTCGCGCTGGGTGCCGCCACTGCCGGCACGGTGCCCGCGAGCAACCGTCGATCCGCAGCCGTCGGCCTGGCGGTCACGGTCGCCGCGTTGTGGATACTGGCCGCGGTCGGTACGAGGACGGCGGTTGGGCCTCCTCCCCTCGGCCTGCCCAGCGACTTGCTACGAACCCGCAACGTGTCGGGCCTCGGCGGGTGGTTTCCCCTGCCCGCACTCCTGTGGGCCGTGATTGGCGCGGCTTCAGCTCTCATCGCCAGGCATTTCGCGGCGGGCCGAGGAAGCGCGCTTCTCAGTGGGGTGCTCGGCGCCGCACTGATCTCTCTCTCGTATTTCGCCGCCCGCCCCAACCAGCCCTACGTCGACCACCTGACGGTCCCCAACAGTGCGCCCGGCCTCACTATCACGCTCGTGGGCGGCGCGCTCATCGGTGCCGGCCTCGCCACCTTCATCCCATTCCGGGCGAACGGTGGCACAGCAGTGTGAATGTTTGCGAGGTGCTGCGTCGACCTCGCGGGCGCCCCCATCACATGATGGAGACGCCCGCCCGACGCGCTAGTCGCCCACGAAGACCAGGAACTGATGTGGAGTTCGCAGAGAGACCTCGGTGAGATCATACAACCGTTGCAGAGATTCCAGCGCGTTGCTGCCGAGGCCCAGTGCTCGCAGCTCATCCAGCTCGCCCCGGAGAGCCCTGACCTGCAACGAATTGAGGTACGTGTCGCCGTACTCATCCAGGAAACGGAGGACCGGGAACTTCTCGTCCTCGAAGCCAGGAAGAACCGCCTGAAGCTCCGGAGACATATCGCCTGCGGCGATCACCTTATCCGCCCCACTTCTCACTTCGATCCGATATCCCATGCCCTCACCTTTCTCGACAGTTACCGGATCGGCGTTCCGAGCGTTCCCGGCAGACCCGGGAACATCGTAACCAAGTCCCCGTTGGCCTCTGTCACCGCGGTGTAGGTCCGCGTCGGCTGTCCCGTTGTCCGGTCAACTCCGATTGGACGACCAGCATCGGGCACCACGTGCTGGACGCGCCCGCTCCCCTGCCGGAACGCGAAGGGCGTTCCCTCCGCCTGGTGAGCAAGCTGGATGGCTGATTCCGAATCATTGAAATGACTCTTTCCGGCGGATTGGGGTCCCGTACGGAAGTGTCGCTGCTGAACATGGTCGATGCCACGCCCGTTGGTAATGATGGGACCGCCGCAGTTGTGCACCAGGACCGGCGTATTGGCGGCCACCACATAGTACGTGTTGATGTCGTCGACGGTGAGGTTGTAAACGGTGCGGTGTTCCACGCGCTGCTTGACCTTGCGGACGGTGAGCTGCGCGCCGTCGCACCTGGCACAACTGACCGGTCACCGCGGAGGGGACCTCCTCGAATCCCAGGCGGATGTCTCACGTGGATCGTTCATCCGCCGGTTCGCACCAAGATCAGGGCGTCGCCAGGGCGTCCGTGGTCCCATCCCCCGCCGCCACTTCCGGTCGGCTACCGCTCCACGACGAGCAACGGCACCCGCAGCCCGTCATACGTACCAGGCGACCGGGTGACCACGACCCCACGGACGGCCGCCGCCTCGTGCACCACGTGGCGTGCCGCCAAGGTGCCCGGCCAGCCACCGATCTCGATCGCCGCGTGTTCGGTCAGCGGCAACGACTGCACTCCGGGGTGAGCAGCACGGCGTCCCAGCGGTTGCGGCCGGCCGACAGCGCGGCCTCGGCGTCGGCGATGCCGTGGTGGGCAGAAGGATCTGAAACCAGCCGTTCTCGGCCTGGACCAGAACGTCATGCAGCTCGGCATGCCCCCCGGAAGAGCCCTCCAGGGCCGAGGGATCGAACACCCTCGACGGACGTGGCCTCACGCCGCTGCCTGGCCGCGGACCCCCCAGACGCGTTCGGC
>DASQDS010000326.1:0-6712 GCA_035634075.1 Pilimelia sp.
GGCACCAATCCCTTGATCACCCGGCGGACGGCGCGGGGGAGGGGACCAGGGGAGGGGGGAGGGTGGGTAGGGTGGCTGGCTGTGCGCGTTCTTGTTGTGGGGGGTGGGGGGCGGGAGCATGCCCTCGCCCTCGGGCTGGCCGCCGATCCGGCCGTTGATCACCTCATCGCGGCGCCGGGCAACCCCGGCATCGCCGCCGTCGCCGACCTGCGCGACGTCACGGCCACCGACCCGGCGGCGGTGACGGCCCTGGCGGTGGCCGAAAGCGTCGACCTCGTCGTCATCGGCCCCGAGGCGCCGCTGGTGGCCGGGGTGGCCGACGCCGTCCGGGCCAAGGGCATCGCCTGCTTCGGCCCATCCGGGGCGGCGGCGCGGCTCGAGGGATCAAAGGCGTTCGCCAAGGAGATCATGGTGGCCGCCGGCGTGCCGACCGCGCGGTCGTACGCGTGCGCCGACGCCGATGCCGCCGCGCGGGCGCTGGCCGAGTTCGGGCCCCCGTACGTCGTGAAGAGCGACGGCCTCGCGGCCGGCAAGGGCGTGGTCGTCACCGCGGACCGCGAGCAGGCCCTCGCGCACGCGGCGGACTGCGGGCAGGTGGTCATCGAGGAGTTCCTGGCCGGGCCGGAGGTGTCGCTGTTCGTGGTGACCGACGGCGAGGCGGCGGTGCCGCTGCTGCCGGCGCAGGACTTCAAGCGGGTGGGGGACGGGGACACCGGCCCGAACACCGGGGGCATGGGGGCGTACGCGCCGCTGCCCTGGCTGCCCGACGGGCTGGTGGACGACGTGCTCGGCCGGGTGGTGCACCCGACGCTCGCCGCGATGCGGGAGCGGGGCACCCCGTTCGCCGGCCTGCTCTACGTGGGTCTGGCGCTCACCTCGGCGGGCCCGAAGGTGATCGAGTTCAACGCGCGGTTCGGTGACCCGGAGACGCAGGTGGTGCTGCCACTGCTGGCGAGCCCGCTGGGCCGGCTGCTGCACGCGGCGGCCACCGGGACGCTGGCTGAGCACCCGCCGCTGCGGTGGCGGGACGGCGCCGTGGTCACCGTCGTCGTCGCCGCGCACGGCTACCCGGTCGCGCCGCGCACCGGCGATGTGATCAGCGGCGGCGACGCCCCGGGCGTCATCCACGCGGGCACGGCGCGGCGGGACGGCGACGGCGCGTTGGTGTCGGCGGGCGGGCGGGTCCTGTGCGCCACGGCCACGGGCCCCGATCTGCCGGTGGCCCGGGCCGCGGCGTACGAGGTGGTGGCCGGCGTCGCGCTGGCCGGGGCGCACCACCGGACGGACATCGCCCGGGACGCGGCCGACGGCGCGGTGACGTTGCCGGGGTAGGCCGGGCTACTTGGGCATGTCGAAGAGCTTGGCGATGTCGGCGGCCAGGCTCAGGTCGCCCTTCGCCTTCAGCTTGCCGGTCATGAACATCATCACCGGGTTGCCGTTGCCAGAAACGATCTTGAGGAACTCCACGGGGCCCATGGTGAGCGCCACCCGCGGCTCTTTGTGCGGGGCGTCGGACACGGTGCAGGCGTGGTTGGCGATCTCCACCTCGTACGAGTCGGTGCCGCCGCCGGGCTTGTCGGTGATGTTCCAGTGGATGACCGCTTCGGTGTCGCCCGCGCGGTCCGCCCGGAACAGGGTCGGGAACCGGTTGAAGATCTCCGCCAGGATCTGCCCACGCGATTCGCTCTGCATCACCTGCTTGAGCTGGGCATCCGGCGTGGTCTTCACCAACTGGGCGAACTGCTGCGCGTTGACCGACGCGAAGGTGGCCGGGTCGAGTTCAGTCATGAGGAGCCTCCCGGGACAGGTACCTTACTGACGCGTAACCTTACGCAGCAGTAGGTATGCTCGCAAGGATGTCCTCCTCGAGCCAGCCGTCCTTTCGCCGGCTCCCCCGCGCCGTCCGGCAGCAGCAGATGCTGGACGCCGCCGTCACGGTGTTCTCCCGCCGCGGATTCCACGCCGCGTCCATGGACGAGGTGGCCGAGGAGGCCGGCATCTCCAAACCCATGGTGTACGCCTACCTAGGCACCAAGGAGGAGCTCTTCCTCGCCTGCCTGCACCGGGAGGCCACCCGGTTGATGGAGGCGATCGTGGCCGTGGTCGACGACCGGGACCTGCCGCCCGACCAGCGGCTGTGGCGCGGCCTGCGGGCCTTCTTCCGGTTCGTCGGCGGGCACCGGGACGCGTGGGCGGTCCTGTACCGGCAGGCCCGCTCCAGCGAGCCGTTCGCCCGCGAGACCGCCGGGATGCGCGCCCGGATGGCGGAGGTGATCGCCGGGATGCTCGCCGGCGCGGTGGCGGCCGACGAGCGGCAGGCCCGCGGCGCCGACCTGGAGGCCGCGGCGTACGCGCTGGTGGGTGCCGGCGAGTCCCTGGCGGACTGGCTCGCCGACCATCCCCAGGAGGATCCCGACCGCACCGCCGGCCGGATGATGGACATCGCCTGGCTGGGCGCGGCGGAGCTGCTCCGCGGCGGGGTGTGGCGGAGCCCGGACTGACGAGGTGGATCAAGACCCGGCCGGGCGGACCGACCCGGTCAGGTGCGGCTTACCGGACCGGGGGTCGTGCAGCGCGAAATCCCAGTCGCCCCAGGCGGCGAAGGCGACGGTGGCCGGCAGCGGCACCGGCGCCTGGAAGGACACCTCGACGGTGTGGGCGTCGGGCAGCCGGCCGGCCAGCGCCGCCAGGCACCGGGCCGTGGTCCACATACCGTGCGCGATCGGCCGGCGGAAGCCGAACGCCCGGGCGCCGAGCCGGGAGGTGTGGATCGGGTTCCGGTCGCCGGACACGGCCGCGTACGCCGTACCAACGCCGGCCGGCACCCGCCACGTGCCGGCGGCCGCCGGCGGCGCCGGCCGGTCGGCATCGTCGCGCGCGCCACCGCCCGGCGCGCCCTCCCGGTGCAGGTACGTGGACACGCCGCGCCACACCTCGGCGCCGCCCACGGTGGCCGTCGCCACCACGTCGAACTGCCGCCCGCGGCCGTGCGCGCGCAGCCCGTCGGCGCGCACGGCGAGATCCAGCCGCTCGCCCGCGTCGACCGGCCGGTGCAGCGTGCTGCGGTTCGCCACGTGCACCAGGCCGGGGGCCGGGAACGGAAAATCCGGCGCCGACAGCAGCCACAGGGCGAGCGGGAACGCGAGCACGTGCGGGTACGTCGCCGGCAGCGCGTCGGTGAGCCGGAAGCCGCAGACCCGGTCGTACGCCGCGAGGTGCGCCCGGTCGACCGGCACGCCGCGCAGCGCGACGGCCGTGTCCGGCAGACCGGCGGGGCGCGGCCTGGCCCGCAGCACCGGCGGGGTGCCGAGCACCGCCCGCGCGTAGAGCGCGGCCAGGCCGGGTGGCCGGCGCAGCTCGACGGTGGCCATCAGGCGCCCAGCAGGCTCTGGCCGCAGACCCGGACGACCTGCCCGGTGACGCCCGCCGAGGCCGGCGCGGCCAGCCAGGCGACCGCCTCGGCGACATCGGCGGGCAGGCCGCCCTGGGCCAGGCTGTTCAGCCGGCGGCCCGCCTCCCGCACGAAGACGGGCATCCGGGCGGTCATCGCGGTCTCGATGAACCCCGGCGCGACGGCGTTGACGGTGATGCCGCGGCCGGCGAGCGCGGGGGCCGTCGAGGTGACGAGGCCGATGACGCCGGCCTTGCTGGCGGCGTAGTTGGTCTGGCCCCGGTTGCCGGCGATGCCGGCGATCGAGGCGACGCCGATCAACCGGCCGCCGGCCGGCACGAGGTCCGCGGCCAACAGCGCGTCGTTGATCCGCTCCGGCGCGCTGAGGTTGACGTCGAGCACGGCGTCCCAGGCCGCCGGCGCCATCCGGCCGAGCGTCTTGTCGCGGGTGATCCCGGCGTTGTGCACGACGACGTCGAGCCGGCCGTACCGCTCCGCCACGTGCGCCGCCAGGGCCGCCGGGGCGCGGGGGGTGGTGAGGTCGAGCTGGTACGCCGTACCGCCGATGCGGTTCGCGACGGCGCTCAGCGCGTCGCCGGCGGCCGGCACGTCCAGCGCGACCACCTGCGCGCCGTCCCGGGCGAGCACCTCGGCGACGGCCGCGCCGATCCCCCGGGCCGCCCCGGTGACCAGGGCGATCCGCCCGGCCGACGGCCGCTGCCAGTCCATCGGCGGCACCTGCGCCGGCACCACCCGGATCACCTGGCCGGAGACGTACGCCGAGCGGCCGGAGAGCAGGAACCGCACGGTCGACTCCAGCTCCGCCGCCGCGGTGCCCGGGGCGGCGTACACCAGCTGCGCCGTGGCGCCCCGGCCGACCTCCTTGCCCAGGCTGCGCACGAAGCCCTCGAGCGCCCGCTGCGCCGTGGCGGCGTGCGGCTCCCGGCAGTCCTCGGGCGGGTTGCCGAGCACGAGGATTCGCCCGCCGGCGGCGACCGTCCGGATCAGCGGGTGGAAGAAGTCGTACGCCGTGCGCAGCGCGGTCGAGTCGGCGATGCCGGTGCCGTCGAAGATCAGCGCTGCCGGCCGGTCGGCCCCGTCGGCGCCGGGGTCGAGGACCTTGACGCCGGCCGCGGCGAGGATGTCCCGCAGCCCGTCGGCGGCGAACCGGCCGCCCGGCGCCGCGCCCAGGGCCGCCGGGCCGGGCAGCAGCGGGTCCCCGGGCCGGTGCCGGCGCAGGTGGGGCGGGTCCGGCAGGCCGAGGCGGCGGATCAGGGTGCGGCCGGGTGCGGAGTGCGCGAAGGTCGCGTACACATCGCTCATAGGCGTAGCCTACTCGTGAGTAGCTACGTGCCGGCGGCATTGCAGGCACCAGAATGACCGCCGGGCACCAGGAATGATGGGGGCAATCGCCGTGCCGCGCACCGTTCGCCGCGCCGCCGTCGTCGGCGGCAACCGGATCCCGTTCGCCCGCTCCAACGGGCAGTACGCCGCCGCGTCCAACGCCGACATGCTGACCGCCGCGCTGGACGGGCTGGTCGCCCGCTACGGCCTGGCCGGCCGGCGATTGGGCGAGGTCGTCGCCGGCGCCGTGCTCAAGCACGCCCGCGACTTCAACCTCACCCGAGAGGTCGTGCTCGGCTCCCGGCTGGATCCGCGCACCCCCGCGTACGACCTCCAGCAGGCGTGTGGCACGGGCCTGGAGGCCGTTGTCGCGGTCGCCAACAAGATCGCGTTGGGGCAGCTCGACGCCGGCATCGCCGGCGGCGTCGACACCACCTCCGACGCGCCGCTGGCCCTGAACGACGACCTGCGGCGGGCGCTGCTGGAGCTGACCGCGGCGCGGTCGCTCGGCGGGTGGCTGCGGGCGGCGGCCCGGCTGCGCCCGGCGCAGGCGCTGCGCCCGGAGGCCCCGCGCAACGCCGAGCCGCGAACCGGCCTGTCGATGGGGGAGCACGCCGCTGTCACCGCCCGCCGGTGGGGGGTCACCCGCGCGGACCAGGACGCGCTGGCGCTGGCCTCCCACCAGCGGCTGGCCGCCGCGTACGAGCGGGGCTTCTTCGACGACCTGATGACGCCGTACCTCGGCCTGACCCGGGACGCGAACCTGCGTCCCGACACGTCGGCGGAGAAGCTGGCGGCGCTCAAGCCGGTCTTCGGCACCGGCGCCGACGCCACGATGACGGCCGGCAACTCCTCGCCGCTGACGGACGGCGCCGCGGTGGTGCTGCTGGCCTCCGACGAGTGGGCCGAGGCCAACCGGCTGCCGGTGTTGGCGCACGTGGTGGACGCCGAGGTCGCGGCCGTGGATTTCGTGCACGGCGACGAGGGGCTGCTGATGGCGCCGGCGTACGCGGTGCCCAGGCTGCTCGAGCGGGCCGGGCTGACGCTTGCCGACTTCGACTTCTACGAGGTGCACGAGGCCTTCGCGGCGCAGGTGCTGGCCACCCTGGCGGCCTGGGAGTCGCCGGAATTCTGCAAGGAGCGGCTGGGGCTCGACGCGCCGCTGGGGTCGATCGACCGGGCCAGGCTCAACGTTGTCGGGTCCTCGCTGGCGGCGGGGCACCCGTTCGCCGCGACCGGCGGCCGGATCGTCGCGACGCTGGCCAAGCTCCTCGCCGAGCGCGGCGCCGGCCGGGGGCTCATCTCCATCTGCGCCGCCGGCGGTCAGGGCGTCGTCGCGATACTCGAACGCTGAGCGGGCAACCCCGCCGCCCCTGTGCTCCGTTCCCTTATTGACAGGACGTTGCGAGGGGAGCGTACGTGAACCAGGCCGAGGAGGACGAGTACCGCGAGTTCGTCGTGGCCCGGATGGAACCGCTGCGACGGACCGCGTACCTGCTCTGCCGCGACTGGCACGCGGCGGACGACCTTGTCTCGATCACGATCGGCAAGCTGTACCGGCACTGGCGGCGGGTCCGGGCGGTGGACAACGTCGAGGCGTACGTCCGCGGCGTGCTCACCAACACCTGGCTCGACGAGCTGCGCCGGCCGTGGCGGCGCGAGGACGCCACCGCCGCGCCGCCGGACCGGCCGGTCGCCGGGCCGGGACCGGACGGGCAGGTGGTGGACCGCGACGCGCTGCTGGCGCTGCTGGGCACCCTGGCGGCCCGCCAGCGCGCCGTGGTGGTGCTGCGCTTCTACTGCGACCTGTCGGTGGAGCAGACCGCCGCCGTCCTCGGCATCCGCACCGGCACCGTGAAAAGTCAAGCCGCGCGCGGGCTGGAAACGCTGCGCGCCCTCGCACTGGAATCCGGAGTCCGCTGATGACCCAACAGCTTTTCGACGAGATGATCGGCGCGATCCCGCCGTCCACCGTCG
>DASQDS010000327.1:0-16397 GCA_035634075.1 Pilimelia sp.
GACATCCGGGAGCTCGAGCCGTCGGCATGGCTGCTGTGGCAGCCGATCGAGGACGCCGACAACATGATCGCGGAGGGCAACCTGCAGTGGGGCAGCATCCACGTGCCGTTCGACTGCACCGCGACCGACACCCTGGCGACGTGTCCCGTCAGGACGAACACCAAGTTCGACACGATCCGCAACTTCACGCACTACATCCGCCCGGGCGACCGGATGGTGAAGGTGAACGACACCACCACCCTCGCCGCGGTGAAGAAGGGTGGCAGCGGGGCGACCGTGGTACACGCCAACGCCGGCGCCCAGCCGAGGGCGGTCACCCTGGACCTGTCGAAATTCTCCAACGTCGGCCGCAACGCCACCGTCACCCCCGTGGTTACCAGCGAGCAGGGCAAGTTGGTCCGCGGTACGCCGGTGCGGGTCACCGACCGCCGGGCCACGCTCACCGTGCCCGGGCAGTCGGTCACCACCTTCCTGGTCACCAACGTCTCGTCGGTGGCCTCGGGCGCCCGGCACATCGAGTCCGGCCACCCGTACCGCATCGAGGGCGTGCAGAGCGGCCTGTCGCTGGCGCCTACGGCCGACGGCACCGTGCCGGCGATCCGGACCACTGACCCGACCCGTGCCGACCAGTTGTGGAGACTGCGCCCGGTCGGCGCACGGGTCGGCAGCCGGGACCGGTACACCCTGGTCAACGCCGGCACCGGCCAGCGGCTGGCGGTCCGCGACGGGGTCACCGTGCTGGAGCGGTCCGGGTCGCAGGACCCGGCCGCACAGTGGATCCTCTCCACCACCGGCGACGGCACGTACACCTTCGTCAACGTCGGCGCGCGGCGGGTCCTCGATGTGCCCGGCCAGTCCACGGCGGACGGCACCGCGCTCAGCGTCTACACCCCGACGGCGGGAGAGAACCAGCGCTGGTCGGTGCGCGACGAGACCGTCGTTCGGACCGAAACCGCGGTGACGTACACCTTGCCGGGCCGGGCACCGACCCTGCCCGGCACGGTGACCGCGGTGCTGCACAGCGGCGAGCGCCGCAGCCTGCCGGTGAGCTGGCGGCTGCCGGCGGCGGGTCGGTGGGACCGGCCCGGTACCGTCGTCGTCCGCGGCACGGTGACCGACGTCCTGGGCCGCCGGCTGCGGGCGCGGGCGGAGGTCACCGTCGACACCTTCACCTCGACCCTGCCCGGGCGGGCCGCCACCTACGTGGGCGGCCAGCCCGACCTCCCGGCGACCGTGGTCGGGGTGGGCCGGTCCGGCGGCCGGGCGGACCTGCCGGTCACCTGGAACGCGGCACCGGCCGGCGCGTTCGACCGGGTCGGCGCGGTGTCGCTGACCGGGGTGGTCCGGTTGGTGGACGGCAGCACCGTCCCGGCCACGGTCCGGGTGGAGGTGACCGAGCCGATCGAGGTCAACGCCGCGGACGACGACGGCGTCACGGTGGCGGCGACATCCACCGAGAGCGGGTACTCGACGGACGGGCTGCGCAACGGCGACACGGCCGACAAGGCCTGGTCGAACTGGAAGCCCGCCGACCTCAACGCGTCCGACACGATCACCGTGAACCTGCCGCGGGCCCGCGACGTCACCCGGGTGGTGACCCACCTCTACCGGGACAGCGCGGCCGGCGGTGGACTGCCGCAGAGCGTGCGGGTCGGGGTCCGCGACGCCGACGGCGCCTGTGTAGGTGGTGACGAGGTGCCGGTCGGCACCGCCGGTGGCCCGGCCGTCGAGGTACCGGTCAGCGTTGGGCGAACCATGAACGTCTGTGTGGTCCTGACCGCGATGCCGGGCGGCTACCTGACCGTCGCGGAGATCGAGGTGTTCGTCAAGGCGCCGGCGGCCTGAGGCGCCCGACCGTCCACGACCCGACGGCCGTGATCCGGGATTCCGGTCACGGCCGTCGGTCGTTCCGCGGTCGTGACGTCGACGCCATGGAGGACGCCGAGTCCCGGTAACGGTCAGCCGGGGCCAGGTGCCGCTCGCTGAGCCCGATGTCGTGGTGACCCCTTCCTACCCTGTAGCCATGTGGTCGGTATCGATAGTGGCCGTGGCCGTGGTTGCCATAGTGGTAAGTGCCGTGGTCGGCGTGCGCCGGAGGCGCCGACGGGACGTCCCGCCGTCGCAGGCTGCGGCGGTGCGGGCGATCCGGGACCTGTCCCGGCACTCGCGACGGCAGCGCGGGCAACGGGCCCGCGGCACGGGTCCGCACTTCGGCCGTACTCCGATCAAGAAGTACGGCGACGAACGCCACGATCAGTCAGGGGTCGATACTCCGGGTGATTCGGGCGGCGGTGGTGGCGGCGGCGATTGACCGAGTGGGCACGTCATTCTTTGTGCCTGGTTGGTCACCGCGTGCGGGGTTGGCCACGGTCCACTGTGTGGACGGGTCACTGATCCCGTTCCGTGGCGTACCGGCCCGGTGTAGCCATCCTTTGAATGATCTTGCCGGCGCGCCGGACGATGCCCGTCCTATGACATTCGCATATCCCTGGGGCGACGACAGGAGCAGCTTGATGGCAACTCTTCACCACCGTGCCGCCGCGTTGATCGAACAGGAGGGCTACCCGGCCGATCATCTCGTTGTCGTCGGGCTTCAGCACCGTGGAACGCCGCCTATCTTTCTGAGTCACGGGTCGACGGCGACCGTCGGACCGTTAGGCCCTTCATCAGTGGCCTATGCCGCGTCGCTGGCCAAACAGATCACCGCCACCTGCGCCGCGCTGCTCGTCCGGCGCAATCGCCTCGACATGGAAACCACCCTGGCCGAATGGATGCCCGAGCTACCGGACTGGACGCGCACCATCCGCCTACGCCACCTGGTCCACCACACCGCCGGGATGCCGACCGACGAGCAGATCGACGCGATGATCCCCGCGGACGGCGACCGCACCACCACCGCGATCCTCCAGGCCCTGAACCGCCTCCCGGCCCTCGCCGCGTGTCCAGGCAGCCAGTACGTCTACTCCAACGCCGGCTACGTCTGCCTGGCCGTCGCCGTCGAACGCGCCGCCGGCCAGCCGCTGACCGCCTTCGCCCACGCGCACGTGTTCGAACCGCTCGGCATGATCGGCAGCCGGTACTGGCCTGGCCCCGGGTCGAAGCCACCCGGTGCGATGCCACTGCCCAAACCGCATCCCGCACCCCTGTCCCTCGGTGACGGCGGTCTCTGGACCACCGCGACGGACCTCATGCGCTGGAACCAGGCACTCGACGCCGACGAACTCGGCATCTCGGAATTGCTGCACACGGCCGGCACCCTGGACAACGGCACTGCCCTCGACTACGCATGGGGCCTCGGCATCCGCACCCACGCCGGTCAGCGCCTCTACCGCCACGGCGGCGGCTGGCCAGGCATACGCGCCCAGCTCATCCGCATCCCCGACCAGCGTTCCGGGCTGACCGTCATCGCCCTCACCGACGACACCGACCAGACCACCAGGTTGGCCAACAAGCTGCTCGACACGCTCGTCCTACCCGCGAAGACCTCATAACCGGAAGATCCCAGCCACCGCCACACCGGCGCGACGCTACCGGCACTGATCCGAGGCCCGCCCACAACGTTGCGCGGCGGGGGATGTCACGGCCACGTGGAGGGTCTGAGAGCCGGGCGGAACGGTCAGCGGGTTATCCCGTGGCGCCTCGGGTACTGCTACTGCGGACCCAAGGGAGGACCACCATGACCGACAAGGACTCCACCGCCGGCGACCGGCGCAACTCCAGATTGGATCGGCGCCGGGAGAAGGCTCGCTCCGCCAAAGCCGCCGCCGACGCGAGCCGGCAGCGAGTCGGTGACCTGGACGAACGCATCGCCGATACCACCGCGCGGGCGCAGCAACACGAGGCGGCGCTCCAGCAGGCGCTCGACGAGGTTACCCGGCATAAGAAGGCACTGAAGGCCTCCGCCAAGCAGCATGAGCGGTTGCGGTCCGCGCGCCGCAAGGCGCAGGCGGCGGCGGAGAACGCCAACCGCAAGCGGCAGACGGCCGAGGAGCGCTACGACGAGGCCGTGCTGGCGGAGATGGTACGCCGGGAGAAGTCCCGCGACCTGGCCGCGCACGACGACCGCGTTGCCCACGACCAGGAAACCCATCACGAACAGGCCACGCAGGCCGATCAGAGCACGCACGGCGGAGAAGCCCCGCCGGACGACCAGGCCAGCACTGACCAGGAAACCCAGCCCGACCAGGCGCCGGACGGCGCCGACGCCCCGGTGACCCAGGGCTCTGACAACCGCGGCTGACCCGGTCACGCCCGGGTCTGACGTTGGTTCGCGATGGACCGGGATCCGCGCCCGACCGAAGGCCGAGCACACGATCAGTCGTGGTGCAGTGTCGGTGTACCGGTCCGCGCGGTTCCCGCAGCTGATTTCCGCCCTACCGGCACTGCCGGCACACCAGGCAGTGCCGGTAGGGCGACACAAGCCGGATCCCGGTGCGGCTCCGGACGAGCGGGACTCCGGTTCGACCAGCCGCACACCCATACACCTGATCACCTGCGCCGAGGACGCGTGGCGGCGAGGGCCGGCTGACGGTGGGTCAGCCTCCTTCGGCTGCGAACCTGGTGCGCTCGACGATCCGTACCGATGTCGTCTTCAGGTGTGCCCGGTCCGAGTTGGTGTTCCACCATGAGCCGATACTGTCGGGCATGGAGTTCCTGTGCTTTCACCGTGACCGGCCCGGCTCCGGGGCACTGCGCGACGACTTGATCGAAGAACACTGGTCTTACATGGACCGGTACGCCAACAAGATGATCGCCCGCGGACCAACCCTCGCGGACGACGGCGACACAGCCACCGGCAGCCTGCACATCGTCGACTTGCCCGATCCCGCCGCTGCCCGCACATTCGCGTTCGACGAGCCGAACTACCAGGCCGGTGTGTATCGCGACGTGCTGCTCCGTCGGTGGCGCAACACGCTGGGTCGTAGCATGTGGCAATTCCCCGGTGGCCCGACCGGCGGTAACCGTTACCTGGTGGTGGCCCTCGGCGCGGGGAACGCCGCCGACCTGGCCGTGCCGCCCGCTTCGGACCGGCTGATCGCGTACGGGCCGCTGCTGTCGGACAACGCCGTAACCTGGCTGGGTACCGCGATGCTGGTCCAACTGCCGAATCCGGACGCGGCTCGTGCCATCCTGTCCCCGGACCGGTACGCAGCCATCGAAGTGCACAACTGGCAGTTCGGCGGGCGGCGCTGAGCGCCCGCCGAGGTCGCGGAACAGCCCGAGCGCCTGCTCGTAACCCTGGGCAGCCGCCACCCGCCGGAGCCTCAGCCCGTCCGCTTGAAGCCTTTTGTCTAAAGCTTGAGCGCCCTTTTGAATGGGAATCAATACGCTATGGCCGGCAACGATGCGAGACCGGAGCGGGGTTCTTGGCGGATCGTGTGGCATGCGTTGCGGGTTGGACGCGTTGACGATCCCCGCTTCGCGGCGTTGACGTGGGAGACAGCAAAGCGCAACGTCCGCAACGGTTGGCTGTTTGTCTTCCTTGCAGTGGCGCTATCGATCCAGGTCGCCCTGGTGGTGATCCGCCTGGCACGCGGTGCCGACGTGTCCGGCACTGTCGCAACCGCCGCGTCCGCCGTGTTCGTGGCGCTCGGTCTCGGGTTCACCTGGGTGGCCCGCCGACGCAGCCAGCGTTACCTGGAGCGCAACGGCGCAGGTCCCCACCCTGGGAGTCGGCAATGAGGTCGTCGCGATCGATGTGCATGCCGCCGGCATCGGCGGTGTGCCGGAAATCGGCTGGTCACTTCGTCCCGCAACTGTAGGGTTCGCTTCCTGGCCAAGTCAGAGGATCCGCCGTTGACCGCGAAGATGCATGAACATGAACTGTCCCTCGACCAGGCCCTGGTCGAGCGGCTGGTCGCTGCCCAGTTCCCCCACTGGGCGGACCTGCCTGTCAGGCATGCGTCCTCAGCCGGCACCGACAATGCCATGTTTCGGCTCGGTGACACGATGGTGGTGCGCCTGCCCCGGATCGACTGGGCCGCGCGCTCGGTCGAGCACGAGCAGACGTGGCTGCCGGTCATTGGGCCGCTGCTGCCAGTGGCGACGCCGACGCCGCTGGGAATGGGCGAGCCGGCGTACGGCTATCCCTGGCGCTGGTCCGTCTACACCTGGCTCGACGGCGCGAATCCGACCACCGACGACCTCACCGAGCCGCTGGTACGCGACATCGCCGACTGCCTCAATGCCATCCACGCCCTCGACGTTCCCGGCGGACCGGTCAATCAGCGCGGTTTCAGCTTTGAGGCGCGGGACGAGGTGACCCGGAAGTCGATCTGCGAGATGGCCGGCATGGTGGACATCGCCGCGGTCACGGCCGTCTGGGACGCGGCCTTCACCCTCCCGCCCTGCGAACCTCCGGGCACCTGGATTCACAGCGACACCGCACCCGGCAACCTGCTGGTGCGAAACGGGCGACTGGTCGGCCTTATCGACTTTGCCGGTGTCAGCCGCGGTGACCCGGCCGTCGATCTCGGGCTCGCCTGGAATCTGCTCCCGGCCAGTCTCCGCCCGGCTTTCCGGGACCAGCTCGACATCGACGAGGCAACTTGGTTGCGTAGTCGCGCGTGGTCGTTGTCGCAGGCGTGCCTGCAGCTGCCGTACTACCACGAGACGAACAAACCTCTAGCCGCGCAGGCGCGATACGTGATCGGCGAAGTGCTAGCCGATGCCGGGACCGCCTGATGTCGGCACTACCCGATGACCCATCGTTGCGGGCGACACCGTCGCGCGCCGTGTACCGGGCTTACCCACTGGCTTGATCGAGAGTCAGAGTCCCGCTAGGGCGAGCAACTGGTGGACCCACTCGCGGGGTAGGCCCGGCGCGGCGCCGGTGGCCTCGGCAACGTTCAGATCACTGTCCGTCAGCAGGGTGGCCAGACAACGATCGGGAAGGTTGGGGTGCTCTGCGGCCGCGCGACGGATGTACGGGTCGGAGTCGACAGCGAGTCGTCCGACGAGGTGGGCGGGAAGTTGCTTGTCGTGGAGCGCGAGCCGGCGTAGTCGGGTCTGGTCGGAGACGGCGAAGTCGGCGAACGCCGATCGGGGGAAGGTGGGTCGCTCGACCAGCAGCGGCAGCAGGTGCATGCTGTCGCCGTGGTCGCGGACAAGGCCTTCCAGCGCGTCTCCCGGCACGTCGTGGGTCTTGGCGAGGATGCGGCGGACCTGGACGTCCGGATCGGCCAGCAGCCGATTGATCGCGTGCTGTGGCAGGTCGGCGGAGGCTGCGATCGCCTCGCGGAAGAACGCGTGTGGCGAGTCGAGATAGGCCAGTCGCTCGGCGAGAGGCGCCTCCCACAGCCAGCCGAGGCTGGCCTTGTCACGCCAGGCATTACGCAGGAAGTACGGGATGAGGAAGCCGTTCGCGGGCCCCTGCTCGGCGTCCAGGCCAGCCAGGATCTGTGTGCGAAGACCCTCGGGTGTGGCCGGGTTGGTCACCAGGTAGACGCGGACCACAACTTCCGGATCGTGGGCCAGACGCTCCCGCGTGGATGGTGGTAGACCGGGGTGAGCCGCGAGTGCGGCCCGGACCATGTCGTCGGGCGAGGCGGCCAACTCGGCGGCCGCGTCCGGCGTCAGCCGGATGTAGGGCAACACGAGATGTCGGGTGGCGTCGTGACCCAGCAGGTCAGCGTGCAACTCGGGCGGCGGTGGCGAGTGCCACGGCGACAGCGCGGCGGCCCGTACTTCCGGGTCCGGATCGGTCAGCAGGCAACGGCGCACCGCGTCGGGGGCCTGGGTCCACCGTTCGGCGACGGTCTTGCGGACGCTGGGCTCCCGGTCGGCCGCCAGCCCGGCGCGTACCTCATCGGGCGTGGCGCTGTGCTCGGCGACCCGTGCCCGCACCAGCGGGTCCGGGTCGCTGGCCAAGTGCGCCAGTAAGGCTGGCGGGACCTCACACCCTGGCCGGACGCGTTCCGGGACCGCATGGCCGGCCGCTGCGGCACGCACGGTCGGCGACGGATGGGTGGCCAACCGCCAACGGATCCGCGTGGGCAGGGCGTCGTTGAGACCGAGGAACTCCGCCGCCGGCAGGTGTCCGGAGTCAAGGATGGTCTGGGCAAGGCCGTCGGGGATGTCGGTGCGTCGCCACGCGACCTGCTCGGCCAAGGCCGGTGAGCGGATGAGTCGCCGCACCGCGTCAGAGGGCGCCGCAGGGTTGCGTGCCACGCCGAGCAGGATCCGCGTCACCCGGTGAGCGCCGGCCACATTCGGCATCTGCACGACCACCACGGTAGCCCCAGCCCGACCCGTGGCTCGGACGGGATGCTGGACTACAACGCGAGTGGTCGCGAACCGTGCCGACGCTTCCACGCCTGCTCGCCAGGGAGGAACTCCTGCAGCAACGGCACGACGGCTGCGATGTCCCGGCTTTCGCACCGGAAGTGCCGGTCAGGTGATCCTTCGTGGTACTGCAGCGCATAGGCAATCAGGCACATGGGCCGTCGGGATGCTGACAGGTCAGGCCGCGATGGGTGCCCGTGGCGGGTAGCCGCACGACGAAGGTGGTTCCTGGCCCGGTGTGCTCCGCCACGGCGATGGTGCCGTGGTGGCGTTCGACGATGGTGCGGGTGATGACCAGGCCGAGTCCGGTGCCGGGGATGCGGTTGTCCAAGGCGGTGGAAGCGCGGTAGAAGCGGCGGAACAGCCGGGGTCGTTCGCTGGGGGGCACGCCGATGCCGGTGTCGGCGACTGCCCAGGTGATTGTGTGGTCGGTGTGGTCGAGGCTGGCGGTGATCGTGATGGTGCCGCCGGCGGGGGTGTACTTGGTCGCGTTGGATAGCAGGTTGTCGGCGACCTGACGCAGTCGCTGCGGGTCCGCGTACAGGTCGATCCGTTCGGGCAGCTGCAGGGTCACAGTGAGCCGCTTGTCGGCGGCCAGTGCGGTGTTCGCCTGCACGGCCTCGCCGATGACCTCGCACAGGTTGGTGTCGACTGGGTCCACGGCGAGGGGCCCGGCTTCCAGTCTGGCCAGGTCGAGCAGGTCCTCGGCCATCACCGACAGGCGCTGCGAGCTGCACGCGATCACGCGCAGGTATTCGCGTTGCTCCTCGGTGGTGAGTTCGTCGAGTTCGTCGCCGAACAGCGCGACGGTGCCGCTGATCACGGCCAACGGGTTGCGCAGTTCGTGGGTGACCATGGTCAGGAACTCGTCCTTGGTGCGGGCCAGCTCCACGGTGAGTTCTTCGGCCCGGCGCCGTTCGAGGTATTGCCCGACGTGGGCAGCGAGGCCGCTGAGCAGCCCCAGCACGGTGTCTTCGGGATCCTCCACCCGGTCGCCGTAGACGCACAGCGCCCCGACGGTGTGTCGGCCGGTGGACAGGGGCACCCCGACGGCCACGCGTAAGCCGATTCGCGCGGCGGCACCGCTGCGCAGCGACACCCCGTCAACACTGAGGTCCGGGATCCACCGCGCGCCGCCGTCGGCGCAAACCCGGCCGGGCAGCGCCACGCCGAGTTCGAGGACGTCCAAGGCGAAGTCGCCCAGACGCCGGCCCGCTTCGACGTAGCGGGCCGCGCAGGTCAGCACCTGCCGGTGGTCGTCAACCAGCCACAGCTCAACGACCCGCCAGCCCATCTTCACACCGAGCGCTTCGACCACTCGACGGGCGGCAACGGTACTGGAGTCCGCCGAGGCGAGCCCCAACGCGATCGCGGCTTCGACGTCGGTGAACCGCGCGGCCCGTCGCGCATTGGTGATGTCGGTGGCAAAGGCGTGGAACAGTCGCCCACCCGGTTCGTCGGTGACCGTGAGGGTCAGCTCGATCGGGAATTCGTGGCCGTCGCGGTGCAGAGCAGTCAGCTGCATCTGCTGTCCGAGCACCCGGCCGGCTCCGCCCGCGGCGAGGCGCGTGAGACCAGCACGGTGGGCGTCGCGCAACCGGGCCGGGATGATCAACTCTGCGATGTCGCGGTCACAGGCTTGCGCCGGGGTGTAGCCGAAAATCCGCTCCGCGGCTGGATTCCAGCCCCGCACCCGGCCGTCGGTGCTGATAGCGATGTAGGCCTGCAGCGCCACCGCCAGCACGGCCTGCGCCTGGTGCGCCACGCCGTCGACGTCGCTGATTCTATCGAACACGTCTAGTTTCATCACGGACCCCAGGTGGCCTCGGCTCGGTGGCCGCGCCATGCCCGGAGGGCGGTCGATCGACGCTGTCGGGTCCAGTCTACTCTCCAATCGCGACCATCCGGGCAAATCGGAGACACGTCCCGGAAATGCCCTGCCAGCACAACGATGTGCAGCGGAGGTGCCTGCTGCAATGTCCGGTAAGGGTCAATCGCTACGCAGTGACACGGAATGAGAACGCCACTGGTCGTCCAGATGAATATCAAGCGCTGACGTCCGGCGCGAGTCTCAGGTGCGGGCCGAATGTTGATCTCCACCGGGACTGCGGACTTGACGGAAACCGCTCGGCTGATGCCCCCTTGACATTGGGGGTGGCGTTAGCGAGAAGGTCCCCAGCGCGTGATCTGTCCGCGCGGTCCTGGCGGCGGCGGGACACCGCTGGTGATTGACGGGTCAGCGCTACTGGTCGTCTGTATTGCGTTGGTCAGCAGCCCGCTCCTGAGCGGTGACGTGCTGCTCACGCGCGTCGAGGAGCTGGTGACGTCGGGTGCTGTCCGCCTCTCTGCGATCAAGGCGAGAACTGCGCTTGTCAGCGCCCGCTTGGCGGCGGTTCAGGTCCTGCTCGCGGCTGTCCTGATCCTGCTCGCGGCGGTGCTGCCCGGCGTCGATGGCACGCCCGGACGCGGCGATCTCAGCATCGATGATCTTCTGCTGACGTTCGCCTTCCCCATCGCGATCCACCCGCCCATCCTCTCACCAGAACTAGTTTCCTTCACCCCTGGGCACGGCACTGCCGCCCCGGCGTGCATATCCAAGCGGGCGACACGGCGAACAAGGTCGGCGTCGCCCGGCGTGGCCTGGCTACCTGACCCAACCCCGCGCGGGCCCGATCGCGTTCCCCGAGCTGACAGCCAGGGAACGATTTCTCAGCCCCATCGCAGCCGGCCTGTCGAACGGCGCAATCGCCGCCCGGCTCTGCCACGCTGCCAACACTGTCAGCCACCATCTCCAACACTTTTGCGAAATTTCAGGTGGCGGGCCGGTCCCAGGCGATCGTCCGCGCCCGCGCAGCCGGACTCGACGACCGAACCGCGTAGACATATCCCAGCCGGGCGGGTCGTCGCCGCGTCCGCTCATAAAAGCTACCCACCGCAACAATGTACGAGGTGCAATTAGGCCGCGCCGACAGCCGCACGAAATCCCCGTGTCGAAATTCGGGGGTCAAGCCCTGGTTCCACTCAGAAGGTCGAGCGGCGGGGCGATCCTTTAGATGCAAGCGCTGCGAGCAATCGCTCGTCGACAAGGGCAAACCCGGCGCGAGCCGGGGACGCAAAGCCACAGGACCCAAGCGGTCGGCTGGGCTACCGAACAGGGAGTTCCCCATATGCGCAAAATCCCCATGATCATTGCTGGTTTGTCCGTAGCCGGTCTCGCCGCCGTTGGCGGGTCCGCGTTCACCGGCACAGGCGTCAGCAACTCCGCCGGTGCCACCCAGTACGTCGGCGGTACGGTCAGCCAGACCGTGACCGGCGCCACGCTGAGCAGTGTCGCTTACTCGTTCGGCGACGGACCGGCGAACACCGCGATCCACTCGGTCGCGCTGACCTTCGCCGATGCGGCGACCGACGGCAAGACCCCCACCATCGTCTTCACCGGTGGCAACGCGGTGGCGTTCACCTGTGACGTGATCGCCGTCGGCACGCACCTCTCCACCTGTACCACGGCAGGCGCCGACCGCGTCGGCGTGACGAGCATCGCGGTCACCGTCTAAACGATCCGGCCTGAGTAGGACGGCCCGCCATCCGTGGCGGGCCGTTCGCCGTTTCCGCCTAGCTGTGAGGCCACCCATGCGCCGATCGCTTCCACCTCTGTTGATCGCCGGCCTTATGGGGCTGGGGGCGCTGGCTGCCGTCGTGGCCGGCATGCTGTGCACCGGCCAGGCCGCCTTCGTCGTCACCCACGGCGTGAGCATGAACCCCCTTTACCACCAGGGGGATCTGATCGTGCTCACCCGGGAGCCGGTGTACCGCGTGGGCGAGATCGTGGCGTACCACGACCGCGGTCAAGACATCGTCGTCCTGCACCGCATCATCGGCGGTGGCCCCACCGGTTACGAGTTCAAGGGCGACAACAACGAGTCGATCGACCCTCTGAGGCCGCACGGAGACGACCTCATCGGCAGGGCGGCGCTGCACATTCCCCAGGGCGGTCGTTGGTTCGACATGGTGACCAGCCCCATGGGACTCGCGCTGATCCTGCTCGCCATCACGGCCGGCGGCGGGACGGCAGCGCTGACCCGCCGGGGCCGGCGACGGGACCGACGCCGTAGGAGCGGGCCGAAGGCGCCGGCCGATACGATCCCGACGCGGTCCTCGACGGCACCGCGAACGACGGTGTCGATCAACAGAATGTCACCCGGGCTGCGGGCCACCGCCGGCGCCGTCGCGGTGACGGGAGTACTCGGTGCCGTACTCGCCGCCCTCGCCTGGACCGGGCCGGTCGAGCACCTGAAGGCGGCGCCGCCGCTGCCCTCCGCTTCGATGACTTTTGGCTACTCCGCCCAGGTACCCGCGACGGCCGCCTACGACGGCAGAACCGTGACCTCGCCGGACCCGGTGTTCCGCAGACTGACCCAGACCGTCGACCTGAGCTTCGCCTATCAGGGGCGCCCCGGCAGTGTGGTCGTCGCGGCCGAGGCGTCCACCGCGAGCGGCTGGCGCACGAGTATCCCGCTGATCGCGGCGACGACCTTCACCGGCGACCGGTACGACGGGGTCGTCCGCCTGGATCTGAATGCCATCGACGCGCGAGCGGCGGCGGCGGCCTCGGTGATCGGACTCCCGGTGGGTTCGGTGACCATCGTCGTCACACCCCGCGTCACCACCGCCGGCGGCGCCACGTTCGCCCCGGTGCTGCGCCTGACCCTGACGCCGCTACAGATGACCGTCGTCGGTGCGCAGAAGGCGCTCGTCGTACGCGACGCCCCGGTGGCTCAGCAGCCGACTCTCGCCCCGCGAAGCGTGCAGTTTCTGGGTCGCACCGTGATGACCGCAGGCACCGCGCGCACGGTGTCGACCGCCGTCATCCTCGCCGTCCTGCTCATCGGCGCCGCACTCATGGTCGCCGCCCACCGCAGCGTAGCCCTCAGCGAAGGCGCCGGCATCCGGCAGCGGTACAAGGCCCTGCTCATGCAGGTCGAGCCCATGACCGCCCCGCCCGGACCCCCGGTGGTCAACGTGACCGAGTTCCATACTCTGGCCCGCCTCGCCGAGCGGCACGGACTCATGATCCTGCACTGGTCGCGTAGCGATTCGGAGACCTTCGTAGTCCAGGACGAGGGCACCACTTACCGCTACCGCACGGAGGCCGTCACGGCTTCCGCGGCCGAGGAACTGCGGGTTTAAGAAGGTTTCGCGCTGACCCTGAGGCGTCGTGGCCCGGCACTGACCATGGCGCTCGGCGCCCTCGCAACGCTCACTCCAGGAACTCCCGCCAGAATGGCACGGTTGCTCGTGGCTGCCATTGGGAGGCCGAGCGGTGGAGGCCCCGTCCGGCCGAAACTCCCGGTAGACATAGTCCAGCAGGTCCATCCCGTAGAAGAAGATGTCGGTCTGGTACACCGAGAGCACGGGGTGGCCGGCGGTGCCGCGCCCGGCCGGTAGGTACCGGTGGGAGTACACCGGCACCAGCTTGGGGACCGCGGAGAGGCTCTCCCGGGCGAGTTCGACGGCGACTGCGGGCTCGCTCGGCCGGGTCTCCCAGCCGCTGTGCCAGTAGGCGTTGTGCGCCACGTCGAAGAGGAGGCCTCCAACGGGCCAGTTGAGTCGGTCGCGCAGGGCCTTCGGGTCACCGCTTCTCCAGTCCGGCCACTTGCTGCCGACTGGCAGGCCCGCGCAGAGGAAGGCGAGCTGGTCGTCAGCGAACTCGAACCCGTACCGCTGCTCGATCTGATCGACCTCGGCGGCGGTCAGACGACCACGTGCGCCCCGACCGGTGCCGCTCAACCCGTCGGTCAAGCAGCCGATAGTTGGACGAGGGGACGGCGACCTGCGCTGCCCGCTCAACGATCGCAAGGGGTGGAATGCGACGGTTGCGGACATGGAGTCGGTACCTCGCGGTGCCGCTGCTGGTGTGGCTGCTGGCGGTGGCGGTGCTGGCCGGTGCGTTGAGTTGGGCGCAGTCGAGCAGTGAGGCGGAGCTGAAGAACCGGTTCGCGCTGCGGGTGTCGATCGGAACCGACTTCGTGGCCAACCACGTCAAGGATCTGCTGGAACGTGAACGCGTTGAGGCCGAGCTGTTCCTGACGGCCTCGACCGTGGATGCGGCGCATTTCCAGCGGGTGACGACCGCGTTCGGTTACAAGGCCGCGGTACTGCTGGACGGGCAGGGTCGGCTGTTGCGGGTGGCGCCGGCCAATCCGGGGCTGGTGGGACAGGACATGACCGGCCGCTACGCCCACCTGCACCAGGCGGTGACCGCCAACACCCCGGCGGTGTCGCGAGTGGTGCCGTCGGCGGCGCAGGGCGTGCCGGTCGTCGCGTTCGCCGTGCCTTATGACACGCCGCTGGGGCGGCGGGTGTTCTCCGGGGCGATGGAGGTCCAGTCCAGCCCACTCGGCTCCTATCTGGAACACACCATGCCGCTGGCGTCGAGCCGAATGTATCTGCTCGACCCGGACGGCAAGATCGTCGCGGCCGACGGGGCGACCGTGTCGACGCTCACCGAGGCCAACCCGGCCCTCGCCGACGCTCTCTCCCGGCGGCCCAACGCCCAGTACCGCCACGGCGACCACGACTGGTTCTACGCCTCCCAGGACGTGCCGGGCACGCCATGGCGGCTGGTCGCCACCGTGCCCCTGTCGACTCTGTTCGAACCGACCCGCGACCCACACGAGTGGCGGCTCGGGGCGCTGCTCGCGGTGGCTGTGGTCGGCTTGGCCGGCGTGATGGCCGCCGCCCGCAGCAGACGCAACCGCCGGGCCCTGGCCGACAGCGAGCAACGCTTCCGGACCGTCTTCGACAGCTCCCTGTTCGGCATGGCCCTGACCGGCGTCGACGGCAGGCTGCTGCGGGTCAACCACACCCTGGCCGACATGCTCGGCCGCCGTGCGGAAGACCTGGTCGGGACCCACTTCGCGACCATCACGGTCGCCGAAGACGTGCGCCTCAGCTACGAAGGGCTCCGCGCCACCCTCGCGGGGAGGCAGCCGGGCTTCTCGCTGACGAAGAGGTATCTGCACGCCGACGGCCGGCACGTACCCGTCGCAATGACCACCACCCTGCTGCGCGACCCCAACGGTCAGCCGCTGCACTTCGCCACCCAGCTGATCGACATCACTGAGCAGCAGCGCCTGGGCACCGCCGAACGCGACGCCAAGGTCGCCCTCGCCGCGCACGCCGCCGACCTGGAGTCGGCCAACACTCAGCTGCAAGCCGCCAACCGCCTGAACGGCGACGTCATTGCGATGCTGTCGCATGACATAGGCCAGCCCCTGACCACCCTGATCGGCTACACCGAGATGCTCGACGACTGGTCCCACCTCTCAGCAGTGCAGCAGGCCCGGCTGGTCGCCCGGATGCAGAACGGGGTCACCCGGATCCGGCGGCTGGTCACCGACGTCCTCACCCTCGTCCAGCTCGACGCCCAGGCGATCGTCGCCCGCCCAGAACCGGTTGGTCTCACCGAAGCCGCCCGCGCCGCGGCCGACGCCGTCGACCACCCCGAGGTCACTGTCACCGTCCACACCGACGCCCCCGCCCTCGTCGACCCGGGGCACCTGCAGCAGATCCTGGCCAACCTGATCGGCAACGCTCTCAAGTACGGCGCCACCCCGGTCGAGCTGCACGTCAGTACCGGTGACACGGACACGGTTGAGATCGCCGTCACCGATCACGGTGAGGGCATCCCCGAGGCGTTCGTGCCACGGCTGTTCGGCCGATTCACCCGCAACGACGACCAACCCCGCGGCACCGGCCTCGGCCTCTACATCGTCGACCAGCTCGCCCGCGCCAACGACGCCACCGTCGCGTACCAGCCTAACCAGCCGCACGGCTCCCGGTTCGCGATTCGGATGCCGCGCGCCGACGGCGGCCGGCCGACCCGACCGCGCGAACCCGCCATGGCCCGCTAGGGCCGACGCCCGCCGTCCGTGATGAGGTCACAAATCGATTCTTCGCCGGCGGCAGAGGAGCACGATCGCGACGCCTAGTGCTATCAGCACGATTCCGGTGAACGACAGCGTGGGCGCCAGGCTGGAACCGGTCCTGGACAGCTCCGGCGGTTCGGTAGGCCAGGTCGGGGTGGTCGGCACATCGACTGGGGGGCCGGCACC